>CATIYU010000102.1 GCA_949739085.1 uncultured Eubacteriales bacterium
ACCGACGACGCCATCAGCGACGGCATCGACTTCTTCGCCCTGGCGGACTTCTCCCTGGTCATCTGCAAGCCGGACCGGAAGGTCATCTACAGCGGCTGTCAGTGGAGCGCCATCCAGGAGGAGGGCAAGGTGGGGGCCATGGTAGCGGAGAAGGTAACCGTGGTGGCCACCAGCCGCATTGAGGTGGCCGCCTGATGGAGGAACAGGGCCTTATCCAAATGAACATCCGGATTCCAGTGGGGGCTGTGGAGAGCCTGACCCGGTTGGCGGAGGGATTGGCCCGGCTGGCAGAGGCGGTGGAGGGAGGCGCCGCCTCCGCCCCGCCGGTGGAGCGGGGAGAAAATGCCGCCTTCCGTCCCCAGCGGTTTCAGGAGATGCGCCGGGAGCTGGCCGCGCCGGAGAGCGTCCAGGCGCCGGACGCGGAAGTGAAGGCCGGCGCGGAGCCGGTACGGGCCGCTGTCCGGGGGACAACGGCGGAACCGGAGAGCGCCTGGCAGGCAGTGGAGGATGTGCCCGAACACAGCCCCGCCCCGGCGAAAGAGGCCCCGCCGGACCTGGATGCGGAGACGCTCTCCGCCCAGTTGGAACGGGAGCTGCGAGACCTGGAGGCCGTCCGGGCAGATGCGGAGGCCCGGGTTCCAGAGGCCCCCGCCGCCCGGACGGAGGAGGGGGGCCAGCCGCCGGAGGCCCGGCCCGTCCGCGAGGAGGCGGATACACCTGTGCCTGATGCCCGCGCTGTGGAGGGGGAGGCGGAGATCCCAATTCCGGAGGCCCCCGCTCTGCGGATGGAGCTGGAGAGCCAGATTCCCGAGGCCGAGGCGGTCTGGGCGGAGCCCAGGAATCAGGCGCCGGCCCCGGCTACGGTCCCGCCGGTGTTCCAGGCCCTGGAGGCCCCCCTGTCCGCCGGTGGGGACCTCTCCTCCGCGCCGGAACAGGTGCTGAACCGGTGGACCGGCGTCACGGAGGAGCTGGCGGCGGCGGGGCCCGCTCCTCTGACGGCGGAGGCGGTATCCCTGGCCTTCAGCCGGGACGGACGGCGCTATGACAACGGCTTCCCGCTCTATTGAGGAGGTGCGCGAGTATGCTGCTGACACCCATGCGCTACAAGGACTACATCTGGCCCCACAATCCCGCCACCTACTCCATCCTCTATGAGCGGCAGGTTGCGGAGCACAAGGTGCCCTTTGGCCGCTACTGTATGCAGGACCTGGGCCAGAGCTGCCGGATTATCCGGGGCCAGGGGGAGTTCGCCGGTGCGGACGCCTACGAGGAGTTCAAACGATTGGCCTCTGTCTTCTACCGCGACGGGCCGGGCCTTCTGATCCACCCCCTCTGGCAGATCGCCAACGCCTATTTCACCTCCCTGAAGCTGGAGCAGGAGCCCCTGCCGGACTACGTGCGCTACAGCTTTGAGTTCCGGGAGCGGTTTGACGGCTATCGGGACAGCCTGACGGAGCTGGACGGCGGAACCGGCGGCGCGTCCCTTCCCGCCGCCGGCCGCCAGAGCGTCACCCACAGCGTCACCGGTGGCGACACCCTCTGGGCCATCGCCAGCCGCTACGGCGTCTCTCTGGAGGACCTCCTGGCGGCAAATCCGGGCATTAAAAATCCCAATCTCATCCATCCGGGAGATCAGGTGGTGATCCCATGCTGAAGATCCAGCTGACAACCTATGACGGAGCCCGCTACGAGCTGCCCACCCTGCTGCGTTGGGACGTGGACCTGAGCGGCGCGGTGCCCTGCGACAGCCTCTCCGCCACCTGCCTGTACGACGAGGGCATGGCGGACGTGCTGCCGAAGGCGGTCCGCTTTACCGCGCTCCGGGAGGGGGGCGTCGTGCTCCAGGGCGTGGTGGACGCCTACGAGATCTCCCTCTCCCGGCAGGGACTTCTGGCCACGGTGGAGGGCCGGGGGATGGCCGCGCTGCTGCTGGACAACGAGTCGGAGGCCGTCACCTACGAACGGGCCCCCCTTTCGGAGATTCTGGCCAACCACGTGACCCCCTACGGCATTACGGCTGGCGCCCGGCAGGAGGTCTCCGGCCGCGGCTATGCCGTTGTCTCCGGCTCCAGCCAGTGGAAGGCGCTCCAGGGCTTTACCCGGCGCTTCGGCGGCTTTGACCCCTACTTCACCCGGGAGGGCGTGCTGGTGTGCGCGCCCCTGTGGGGCAGCGGAGAGGACCTGCGGGTGGACGACGCCGCGCCCCTTCTCTCCCTCCGGAAACGGGAGCAGCGCTATGGCGTCATCTCCGAGGTCCTCATACAGGACAAGGTCCAGGGCATCAGCCACCGGGTGCCCAACCAAAAATTCATCGCCCAGGGCGGGCAGCGGCGGCACGTGCTCTATATGCCCCGCAGCACCGCCGCTAGCCGCCGGCACACCGGAGAGTATCAGATCGCCCAGTCCGCCCTGGAGCAGCTGGAGATCGAGCTGGAGCTGCCCTTCGCCTTCGCCGCTTTCCCGGGGGACCGGGTGGATTTGCAGCTGAGCCGGCTGAACCTATCCGGCCGCTATGAGACGGTGCGGTCCCGCAGCAGGCTGGACGCCGGCGGCGAGCGGTCGGAAGTAACTTTAAGCGTGAGGTGATGGACATGTGGCTATCGAAAAACCTGGCCCTCCGCCACAGGGTGGAGCAGGAGGGCGCGGCGGCGGACATGGGCGTGACCACCATCGGCGGCGGCAGCGCCTCCGTCATGACCCGGGGCGAGCAGCGGGACCTGGAGGTCTTCGCCCCCGGCGGGCTAGTCTGGCAGCCCAAGGCCGGGGACACGGTGCTGGTCATCAAGGGCGGTTCCGGCTGTCTGGAGCGGTGCGTAGCGGCGGCGGATACCGCGGATTTCACCCCCAAGGGCATGTCCCCGGGGGAGCTGTACCTGTACTCCGACGGCGCGTCCATCTACCTGCGCAAGGACGGCAGCATCGCCGTCAAGGGGCGGGTCTCTGTGGAGGGGGAGCTGTCGGTTCAGGGGCCGGTCTCCATTGAGGGGAACCTCTCTGTGGAGGGGGACACGACCCTCACCGGAACGGTCAACATCCACGGGGATTTCTTTATTAACGGCGAGCCCTCCCGCCCCTGCCGCTGTTGAGAATAGAGGAGGGAGACGCACAATGGAAGCCAGAATCGCAAACGGCGACTACATCCCCGACGGGCTGGGGGGCGTGGTGCGCTGCCAGGGCGCGGACGCCCTGCTGGAGCGGGTCCTCTTCCGCCTGACCGCCCGCCGGGGCCAGCTGCCCATGCTACCCCAGCGGGGCAGCCGGCTGTACCTGCTGGGCCGGGAACCCGCCGTCCGGCGGCTCTCTGCCGCCCGGCAGTACGTGGCGGAGGCCCTGGAGGCGGAGGAGGTCACGATCACGGACGTACAGCTCTCCCCCGCCGGGGAGGGGCGCACCAGCCTGACCGTCCTGCTGGAGTACCGGGGGACGGACCTCACCGTGACCATGACCGTATGAGGGAGGCAATCATGCAAAAAACAATTGACGGAATCTATGAGGAGATGCTGGCCGTCTTCGGAGAGGCCAGCGGCTACCTGCCCAGCGCGTCCTGCGACCTGGCGGCCCGGCTCTACGCCGGGGCCGCTCAGATCCAGGGTCTCTATCTCCAGGCCCAATGGCTCCTGGACCAGAGCTTTCCCCAGACGGCCCAAGGGGGCTATCTGGATCAGCACGCCCAGCTGCGGGGCATCACCCGCGGCGTGGCCACCTGCGCCACCGGCAAGCTGCGCTTCGGCATCTCCACTGCCGTGGGCGCTGACCTGACCATCGACGCGGGCACCGTGTGCGTAACCGGCACAGGCATCCGGTTCGCCACCACGGACGCCGTGGTCCTTAGAGCGGGCAAGCTCTACGCGGACGCCCCCGCCGTTGCCCTGGAGCCCGGCAGGCAGGGCAACGTAGCCGCCAACACGGTCACCATCATGGCGGCCATGCCCGTGGGCGTGAAGGCCTGCACCAACCCGGAGGCATTCAGCGGCGGCGACGACGCGGAGAGCGACGAGGCCCTGCGGGAGCGGCTTATGGACAGCTACCGCCGCCTGCCCAACGGCGCGAACGCCGCCTACTACGAGCAGACGGCTCTCTCCCGCACGGGCGTGGCGGCGGCGGTGGCGGTGCGCTGTCCCCGCGGCGTGGGGTCTGTGGACCTGTACGTGGCCACCGACGCGGGCGTCCCAGACCAGGAGCTGCTGGCGGAGCTGCACAGCTACTTGCAGGAGAAGCGGGAGATCTCCGTGGACCTGCGGGTCCTGGCCCCTACGACGGCGGCTGTAAACATCAACGTGGCCGTCCAGCCCGCCGCCGGGTCTACCTTCGCCAAGGCCCGCGCCGACGCCGACGCCGCCCTGCGGGCCGCCTTTACCGGGGCCATGCTGGGCCAGGGGGTGACCCTGGCCTACCTGGGGAACCTGCTCTACAGCCTGGAGAGCGTCCAGAACTACCGATTCACCTCGCCTGCGGCGGACCTGGCCGCCAGCCCCACCGTGCTGCCCCGGCTGGGCACAGTGACCATTACAGAGTGGAGGGCGTGACCATGGGATACAGCGGCCATCTGCGGGAATTGCTGCGGCCTCTGGGGGTCTACGAGCTCTCTCCCTCCAGCCTCAGCGGCGCGGAGCTGGAGGCCCTGGGCAGCGGCTTGGACAGCCTCAGCGCCCGTCTGGACTACGTGGAGCGGGAGAGCGCCCTCTCCACCGCCCAGGGGGAGGGCCTGGACCGGCGGGAGGCCCTCTTTGCCCGCACGCCGGTCCACTACTCCACCGAGCTGCGCCGGAAGGCCATCGCGGCCCTGCTGCGTATCGGCGGGGACTGCTTCACCCTCACGGACATCAACAACACCATCTCCGGCTGCGGCATCAAGGCCCTGGTGCAGGAGAAGGAGCAGTTCGGCTATGTCCGGGTCATCTTCCCGGATGTGGCCGGTATCCCCGAGGGGTTTGAGCAGATCCAGGAGATCATTCTGGACATCATTCCCTGCCATCTGAATGTGGAGTTCTATTTCCGCTACCTCACCTGGGAGGAGTGCGAGGCCCACGGGTACACTTGGGAGATCATCCATCAGCGGCAGTACACCTGGTACCAGTTCGAGCTGGCGGTGTAGGCCGGAAGGCGGTCCCCGAAAATTTTTTCAGGGACCGCCATTTTTCTAGTTGACAAACCGGGGAATGCCTGCTATAATAAACACGTTCTGCGGGCGTAGCTCATCTGGTAGAGCGCCACCTTGCCAAGGTGGAGGTAGCGGGTTCGAGCCCCGTCGCCCGCTCCAGGATCAGAGGAAGAAACAGATTGTTTCTTCCTCTTTTTTCGTGGTAGAATTTGTGCTTTTTTAAAATAAAACCTTCCAAGGCCTGCCGCCCTGGAAGGTTTTTCTGTTCTCTACTCCCGGAATACGATTCCGTCCTCCCCGGCGCTCTCAATCACGGCCAGGGCGTGGTAGTTGACTCCCATGCTCCGCAGGCGGCTGCCGCCGCCCTGGAATCCCTTTTCAATGGCGATGCCAACGCCCACCAGCGTGGCCCCGGCCTGCTCCACAAGACCGCACAGCCCCCGGACCGCCTCGCCGTTGGCCATAAAGTCGTCGATAATAAGCACCCGGTCGCTGGAGGTGAGCCACTCCTTGCTTAAAATCTGGGTGACCTTTTTCTTGTAGGTGTAGGAGAAAATCTCGCTCTGGTACAGCCCGCCCTCAATGTTGTCGCTCTTGGCCTTTTTGGCGAACACCATGGGCACGCCGTACCGCTCCGCGCAGATGGTGGCCAGGGCGATGCCGCTGGCCTCGGCGGTGAGGACCATGGTGATGTCCTTCACGTCGAATAGTTTGGCGAACTCGTCCGCCAGATCGCCCATGAGCCTGGGGTCCACCCGGTGGTTGAGGAACCCGTCCACCTTGATGATGCCGCCGGGTAGGACCTTGCCTTCCTGGCGGATGCGGTCTTTCAGCTGCTGCATTCCCTGTCACGCCCCTTTGTCAAAACTTTTATCCCAGCCGGGCCTACATGTCCCGGAGGCAGTCCCGGTTCTTCAGGAAGTACTCTGCCCCGGAATAGATGGTGGTGGCCACGATCACCGCCACACAGGCGGTGTTCAGCCACGGCGGTATGGGCAGGAACATCAAAACGATACAAATCATGGTGGCGGCGGTCTTCACCTTGCCGGACCACCCGGCGGCGATGACCCGGCCCTGATCGCTGGCCACCATCCGGAGGCCGCTGACCGCGAACTCCCGAACGATGACAATGAGCAGCGCCCAGCCGGGCATCTGCCCCCTCTCCACGAACCAGAGCATAGCGGCGGTGACCAGCATCTTGTCCGCCAGAGGGTCGGCGAACTTGCCGAAATCCGTCACCAAATTGTATTTTCTGGCGATCTTGCCGTCCAGCATGTCCGTGAGGCTGGCGGCGATAAAGATGGCCAGGGCGATATACGCCGCGAAGGGCACGTCCAGATACAAAACCAACAAAAAAGGCAGGATTAATACGATTCGTAATAGGGTCAACTTATTGGGTAGGTTCATCTTCCTGTCTCCTCTCTTTCCCGCAGGGCGGTCTCCCAGCTCTCCGGGTACTTCTCCCGCATGTAGCGGGCAAAGGGCGTGTCCCGCTCCAGCAGGCCCTTCTCCCGAATAACCTCCGCCTCAGCCTCCGCAATCCAGCGGCGGCGCTTCTCCGTCAGGGACGCCCAGCGGACGACCCGCAGCGCGCCCAGCCGCTCCTGCTCCAGCAGGGCCTCGAGCACATCGGGGACCGGCGTCTCCTCCTCCACAGGGACCTCCTCCCCAGACACATATTCGTTGGGGATAGGCGTGGCCTCCATCCCCTCCCGCCACCGGCAGCGGTAGAGGGACGCGGATTTGCCCCGGTAGAGCTCCTCCAGGGCGCCCGGGAAGTACTCCTCGTAGCAGAGCATCCCGTCCCTGGCATAGCCGTAGGTGTACTCAAAGTGATGGACGCCGTAGAACAGCGCCATGGGCCTCAGGGCTGTCAGGCACACCCGCCGTGGCTTGCCAAAGTACTTGGTCACACTGGGCCGCAGGACCCTCAGCCCCGCCGCGGGGGACGCGTGGTACAGCTCCATCTCACGCCTCCTCCAGCTCCCCTGTCAGCTCCCCGTCCATGGCCCCGGTAATGCGCACCCTGTAGAAGCGGCCCGCCTCCAGGTCCCGCCGGGCGGTGAAGTAGATTTTCCCGTCAATGTCCGGGCTCTCGGCGTAGCTTCTGCCCACGTAGCGCATGGACTGCCCGTCGAAGCCCTCGCAGAGGACCTCCAGGACCTCCCCCTGCATGGCCTCGTTCCACTCGTCCATGATGCGGGACTGGATGTCCACCACCAGCTCCGCCCGGCGCTCCGCCTCCTCTGTGTCCACCCGCTCCATCTTCGCCGCCGGTGTGCCCTCCTCCGGGGAGTAGGGGAACACCCCTGCCCGGGGCATCCGCTGGTCCCACAGGAACTGGCACAGCTCCTCGAAGGCGGCCTCATCCTCCCCCGGGAGACCGGTGATGATGCTGGTGCGCAGCGCCAGCCCGGGGATCTGCCGCCGGAGGCTGTCCAGCAGAGCTTCTATATACGCCTTGTCCCCCCGCCGGTTCATCCTCCGGAGGATTTCATCGTTGCAGTGCTGAAGAGGGATGTCCAAGTATTTGAGAATCTTCGGCTCTCTGGCGATCACATCAATGAGCCGCTGGTCGATTTGGTCCGGGTAGAGGTAGTGGAGGCGGATCCAGTGAAAGTCCAGCCTGCACAGCTCTTCCAGCAAATCCGCCAGATGATGCTGCCCGTCCCAGTCCGTGCCATAGCGGGTGATGTCCTGGGCGATGACGATGAGCTCCTGCACCCCCCGGTCCGCCAGGCCCCGAGCCTCGGCCAGCACCTTTTCCATGGGCCTGCTCCGGTACTTCCCCCGCAGCTTGGGGATGATGCAGTAGGCGCACCAGTTGCCGCACCCCTCGGCGATGCGGAGGTAGGCGTAGTAGTCTGGGGTGGTCAGCACCCTGTCCAGCTCGTCCACGGGGGCGTTGATGTCGCCAAAGTACCGGGGGCGGCCCCCGCCCACCGCCGCCTCCAGGGCGGGGACGATCTCCTTATAGCTGCCGGTGCCCAGGATGCCGTCCACCTCCGGGAGTTCTGTGGCCACGTCCTCGCCGTAGCGCTGGGTCATGCAGCCGGTGACCAGGATTTTTCCCAGCTTCCCCGCCGCCTTCAGCTTCGCCAGCCGCAGGATGTGCTCGATGGCCTCCTCGCTGGCGCTGGCGAGGAAGCCGCAGGTGTTGACTACCGCCGCGTCCGCGCCCTCCGGGGCGTCCTGGAGGATGTGGCCCGCGTCCCGGCAGAGGGCCATCATCTGTTCGCAGTTGACCGCGTTTTTGGCGCAGCCCAGGGAGACAAAATGAATTTTGTAGGGCATACCGGCCCCTCCTTTGAAAAGCTCCTACTGCACGGGAGGCGTCCAGTAGTGCTGGTTATAGATGTCCGTAAAGCGGAAGGTGGCCAGGAGTGCGCCGCCCTCCAGGGGCACGTTGCTGATGGACAACTCCTCCTCCCCAACGGTCAGGGGTTCGCCCAGCAGATAGCTGTCCAGATACCCGCCGTCGTAGCTGTAGTAGTCGCAGAGGAACTCCAAGGTGTCGCCGCTCTGGAGACCGGCGGCGCTTTTGGCTATGGTTCCGGTCTCGCCCTCCGTGTATACCGCCTGCACCCCGGCCACATAGCCCACCGGGCGCTCGCTGTCAAAGACCAGCACCAGTTCCGCCCGGCTCCCGTTGTGGAGCACCGGCACTCGCCCGGTAATGGCGTAGCTCCCGCCATCGTCCACGGTAGCGGTGTGGTAGTAGGCCACCGGCTGGCCCTCAATGGCCAGCCACGTGCCGTCCTGCGTCCCCAGCAGGGCACCGTTGCCGTCGAACTCATATACGTTGTCCAAGCCCAGGTCAATGTACCCCTGGCCGTCGTCGTAGAAGAGGTTCAGCTCCAGGGCGTCCACCAGGGCCCACTGCTCCTCGCTCAGGCTCATGACCGGCTTGCCGTCCGGGCCGCTGGCCCACACGAGGCTGGCGGGGTCGAAGCGGTTTTCCGCCAGATATTGGGCGGTCTCCTCCAGGTCCAGGGCCCGGCCGTCCAGGAACCCGGTGTTGCCGCTGGTGAGCCCGGCGACGCCGCCGAAGCCGCCCTCCAGGAAGCCGCTGAGGATTTGGGAAATGGCGTCCATGCTGCCGGAGCCGCCGCTAATGGTCCCCAGCAGAGCGGGCAGGGGCGACGCCGTGCCGCCGGAGGCGGCCTGTCCGCTGACCTCCAGGCTGGCAAACTGCTGGATGCAGCGGGCGTAGTCCTCGTCCATGCCGGTCTGCCGGTAGAGGTTGACGGCCCGGTCCACGTTGGACGCCTGCTGGTAGGGGAAGTAGATGGAGAGGCCGTAGGCGTTGGTCATATTGGAGGACGTGCGGTTATATTTCACCGCGCCCAGCAGGGCCTCCGTCAGGGCTTCCCCCTCCGGCGTGCCCAGATTCCGGGCCAGATGCGCCAAGTCCACCTGGTCGATGCGGCTGGACTGGGCGAACTCCCGGGCCCCGCTGCGGGCGTTGGAGACGGTCCGGTACTGCTTGTCCTGAATCAATTTGCTGGCGGACTGGGCAAAGGCCCCCAGCCGCGCCGGGACGGTGGCCTCCAGCTCCGCCAGGTCCACAACAGAGAGGGTGGTGAGCTGGCCCCGGCACTTCTGGGCGCACTCGTCCACGAAGCTGTCCACAATGTTTTTTCCAATCTCAACGGTAGGCATGGAGGGGTTCTCCCCCAAGGCGGTCAGCCAGTTGGTGTAGTACCAGCCCACGCCGGGTTCCGTCTCCTCGGAGGCGATGAGGTAATCCCCGTGCCGGGCCAGCGCCAGGGCGGTCTCCACCGTGGCCATAAGGCAGGCGTCGAAGCCGATGAAGTCAAACTTTACCCCCGCCTTCTCCAGGGCGGCGTCAATGCCCGCCAAGTCCATGGACCCGGCGGAGGCAAATTTTTCGTCGTAGCCGTAGCCGCTGACAGAGCCCCCGCCGTGGTCCCAGAGGATCAGCTCATACCGGCTGGCGGGGTAGTTCTGGGCACACCAGCGGATGTACCCGGCCAGATTATCCGGTCCAGTCATGGCCGCGCTCCCCAGGTCCTCCTCCAGGCAGGCCAGCGTACCGTCCTTCACCTGCCAGATCTGGTTGACGCTGCTGCTGACCAAATTGTTCCGCCAGCTTTTGCAGCCGCCGGTGTAGACCAGCAGGTTGACGCTGTCCCCCAAACCGGCGGCCAGCATCTCCTGCAAATCGGCGGTGCCCATGCCGCTGCGGGACTCCAGGTCCGTGCCGCACATGTAGACCATGATAGTGGCGGTGTCCGCCCCGCCGCCCAGCAGGCGGGTATACTTCTCCCGGGCCGCAGGGTCCACGCCGGTATCCAGGCGGCCGGTGTTGGCCTCCCACTGCCAGCCGGAGGACACATTGCCGCCCCCCAGGCCGCCCAGCAGAGCGGAGAGGTCCCCACCGCCGGACGGGTTCTCCGTCCCGCTGGAGCTCTGGGAGGGCTGGCCCCCCAGCAGGAAGCTGAGTCCACCGCCGCCCCCCAGCAGCGCCGCCAGCAGCAACGCAATCAGCTTCACGCCGCCGCCGGACCGGACGCTGCGGCTTCCGGCGCTTCCAGCCTCCGGACTGGATGCGCCCGCCCCGCCTACCGGGCCAGTATGGAGGCCCTCGCCCCGCTTCTGGACGCTCTTGGCGGGGCCGGATACGTGCTTCTCCCGGCTCTGCGGTCTTTTCTGCTCCATGATTTCCTTCTTCTCCTGTCTTGAAAGATACTGGGACAATCATACCATACAATCCAGCGGAAAGGCAATAGGAAAACTGGCCTCCCCGGGGCTGAACCGGTGGATTTTGGTAAAAATAGAGGTGGACGCGTCTGCGGCGGCGTGATATAATATGAACTTACCTTTTATAAATTTCCGCCGTTTTCGGGAGAGGAGGATGGGCGTATGCGTGAAATCAACAGTCTGGAGCAGCTGAAAGAGCTGGTGCGTGAAAAGCAGTTCCGGCCGCTGAAGGAGGAGCTGTCCGGGATGAACGAGGTGGATATCGCCGCGTTCCTGGACGAGCTGGAGGACGACCAGCAGGCCATTGTCTTCCGCATCCTCCCCAGGGAGAAGGCGGCGGACGTCTTTACCTACCTGGAGGACAGCGCGGATCAGGCCAAGCTCATCGGGGCCCTCAGCGACCGGGAGCTGCGGGAGGTAATGGAGGAGATGTACCTGGACGACGCGGTGGACATCATTGAGGAGATGCCCGCCAACGTGGTCTCACGCATCCTGCGCAACACCGGCGCCTCCACCCGGGACCAGATCAACCAGCTGCTCAACTACCCCAAGGACTCCGCTGGGTCCATCATGACCACCGAGTTCATCTCCCTCCATCCCAGCGCCACGGTGGAGGCGTCCTTCGCCCGCATCCGCCGGGAGGGTCTGGACAAGGAGACCGTCTACACCTGCTACGTGACGGAAAACCGGGTGCTGCGGGGGGTGGTGAGCGTCCGGCGGCTGCTGCTGAGCAGCTATGAGACCCGCATTGCCGACATCATGGAGACCCATGTCATCTCCGTACACACCGGGGAGGACCGGGAGGAGGTTGCCCAGCTCTTCGGCAAGTACGACCTCTCCGCCCTGCCGGTGGTGGACGGCGAGAACCGGATCGTGGGCATCATCACCTTTGACGACGTGATGGACGTCATCGAGGAGGAGGCCACGGAGGATATCGAGAAAATGGCGGCCATCCTGCCCTCGGACCGGCCCTACATGCAGGCCAGCGTGTTCCAGCTCTGGCGGAACCGAATTCCCTGGCTGCTGCTGCTGATGGTGTCCGCCACCTTTACAGGGACGATTATCAGCAGCTTTGAGAGCTCTCTGGCCTCCTACGCGGCCCTGACCATGTTCATCCCCATGCTCATGGACACCGGCGGCAACTCCGGCGGACAGGCGTCCGTCACCGTCATCCGGGCCCTGTCCCTGGGGGAGCTGCGTCTGCGGGACCTGCCCCGGGTGTGGTGGAAGGAACTGCGGGTGGCGGCCCTGTGCGCAGCCACCCTCTCGGCGGCGGTGTTCATAAAGGCCGTCACCCTGGACCGGCAGAGCCCCATGGTGGCCGCTGTGGTGTCCCTCACGGTGTTCCTTACGGTCTGCATCGCCAAGCTGGTGGGCTGCACGCTGCCCATGCTGGCCAAGCGGCTGGGCTTTGACCCCGCCGTCATGGCATCCCCCTTCATCACCACCGTGGTGGATGCCCTGAGCCTTCTGGTTTACTTCGCCGTGGCCCGGCAGCTGCTGGGGATTTAGAGCCCGGATTTACCGGTGGTTTACTTGATTTTCCCCCGGGTTTGTGATAAAATGCCGGGGAAACAAACGGTTTGGGAGGTAGCAAATGAGTGCTGAAAGGCAACCGGTTGCACGCATCACCGAGGCAGCGGTCATGACCGCCCTCCTCATCGCTCTGCAGGCCCTCACCAGGCCCGCCGGGCAGTACGTCACCGGCTCCTGCGTCAACGCGGTGCTGGCGCTGGCGGTGTTGACGGCGGGACTGTGGAGCGGGGCGGCGGTGGCGGTTTTGTCCCCATTTTTCGCGTTTCTGCTGGGGATCGGCCCCCAGCTTCTGCCCATCATCCCGGCCATCGCGGCGGGGAACCTGGTATTTGTGGTCCTGCTGCGCCTGCTGGCGGGGGACCTGTCCCTCCGGCGGCGGCTCCTGGCGTGGCTGGCGGCGGCCCTGGGCAAATTCGCGGCGCTGTACCTGCTGGTGGTGCAGCTTCTGTGCCGCGTCCTGCCCCTGAAGCAGCCCCAAATCGACCTTTTCTCCGCTATGTTCTCCTACCCCCAGCTGGTGACGGCCCTGATTGGCGGCGCGCTGGCGCTGCTGCTGGCCCCGGCGGTGAAAAAAGCGCTCAAACGCTGACGATACTACTACGATAAAAGAGGAGGTACCCCCCATGCGCGGAATTCCATCCCTGATTACGGACATTCGTAAAAAAGTCTTTACTGAAGTGGCCCGCATGGCCTATGAGACCGACGGCTATGAAAAGGCCGAGGAACTGCCCTACATTATCGTCCCCGGCGACAGCCCCATGCACCGGGAATCCATCTTCCTGGAGCGGGCCATTGCCAAGGAGCGGGTACGGCTGGCTATGGGCCTCTCTATCCGCCCGGTGGAGACCCGCACCCTCATGACTGCGGGCATGGACAATGCCGCCATCGCGGAGCAGTACTATGAGCCGCCCCTCATCAATATTATCCCCTACGCCTGCCACGTCTGCCCTACCCGGCAGTACCGGGTCACCCAGTTCTGCCAGAACTGCCTGGCCGCCTCCTGCCAGCAGGTGTGCCCCAAGGGGGCCATCTCCTTTGCCAACGGCAAGAGCCAGATTGACCCGGACAAGTGCATCAAATGCGGCAAGTGCGCCAAAGCCTGCCCCTATAACGCCATCATCTACATGGAGCGGCCCTGCGTAGCCGCCTGCGGCGTGGACGCCATCGGCTGGGACAGCCAGGGCCGGGCCGTCATCAACCAGGACAAGTGCGTGGCCTGCGGCCAGTGCCTGGTGAGCTGCCCCTTCGGGGCCATCGTGGACAAGGG
>CATIYU010000103.1 GCA_949739085.1 uncultured Eubacteriales bacterium
GACCGGGTCCGCCTCGCTGTTGCCGCCGTAGCTCACCACGCAGCAGCCGGGCTTGATGATTCCCGCCTTGGCCCGGGCGATGTCCGCCATGGCGGGCCCCAGCTCCCGGACGTGGTCCAGGCCCATGGCGGTGATGACCGCCGCCTCCGGGGCCTCGATGACATTGGTGGAGTCCAGCGCGCCGCCCATGCCCACCTCCAGCACCACAATGGTACATTTTTCCTGGAGAAAATACTCCATGGCCAGGGCGGTGATGAGCTCAAACTCTGTGGGGGGATCGTCCATTGCGTCCGCGAAGGGGCGGATGCGCTCCGTCAAATCCGCCAGCACCTGGTCGGGAATCTGCCGGTGGTTCACCTGCATCCGCTCGTTGAACCGGTCAATGAACGGAGAGGTGTAGAGCCCCACCCGCTCCCCCGCCGCCTCCAGAATGGAGGAGAGCATAGCGGCGGTGGAGCCCTTACCGTTGGTACCGGCAATGTGGATGAATTTCAGCTTTTTCTCCGGATTTCCCAGCCGTTCCAGCAGCTCCTGGGTCCGCTCCAGACCCAGCTTGCTGCCCTGCCAGTTGACGGAGTGGATATATATCAGCGCTTCTTCATAGGTCATAGCCTGTTACCTGATTTCTACGTTAATGATAAAACTTATGCCCGGGAGACGATGTGCCGCACCACAGGCTTATACACCGCCCGGTTGATGATCGTGACCACCACGGCGTTCACAGCGATGGTGAAGGGCTTGGTGCCCAGCCGCTGGAGCAGGTTGGTCCACAACAGGACCGGGAAAGCGGTGGTGTTGCCCGCCACCATGATGCTGAACAGGGTGCTGCCGATGAGGCCGAAGAGGAAGCTGTTGAGAATACCCACCACGACTACCGTCACAGCCACCTTCCAGGTATCCCGGGTCTCCGCCAGGGGGCTGCGGAAGATGTACTTGGTGCTCACGCCGCTGAGGATGCCCACCGCCATGGGGCCCAGCACCAGGGGCGGGAACCACGCGCCGTAGCCGTGGATGATGGTGCCCAGAAAGTCGGCCAGCACGGCCACAACGGCGCCTGCCAGGGGCCCCAGCCACATGCCGGTGAGGACAACGGGGATGCTCTCAAAGCTGATGCGCAGGGTGTCGCTGACTTGGATGCTCAGGAACCTGGCCAGAATGATCTGCATGGCGGTCAGCGCCGCCATCAGCACCAGGTTGTGGGGGGTAAACAGCTTGCTCTTGGGTTTTACCGCCTTGTTGGTCTCTTGATTGTGCTCCATGGTTATGTTCCTCCATACAATTCCGCCCCGCAGGGCTGTTCAGGAGGTAAAGCTGGGCTGCCGGTCAGGACGCCGGAATAAAACATGCCAACCTAAGCCGCGCTTTGCGGCAAAGATTGGCATGGACACATCCGGGTCACACGGTAGCGGATGCAGCAAGACATCGTAGGCCCTATTTCGCGGGGGCCTTTCGTGCAAGGGCAACTTCCCAGCCGCTTGCCACTTTACGCGCCGTGCTTA
>CATIYU010000104.1 GCA_949739085.1 uncultured Eubacteriales bacterium
CAAGACCTTCACCAAGGAGTCCCGTGCGGTCCTCAAGGGCGAGTACGGCGCGCTCCCCGGCAAGGTCAACAAGAAGGTCCGGGCCAAGGCCGGCATCAAGCCGGAAGAGGTTGTGACCTGCCGTCCTGCGGACCTGCTGGAGCCGGAGCTGGAGAAGTACAAGGAGGAGTACAAGGACCTGGCGAAGAGCGAAGAAGATGTGTTGAGCCTGGCCCTGTTCCCCCAGGTGGCCCCCAAGTTCCTGGCTTGGCGGGATGGTCCCCACGACACCCCTGCTGCTCCCTCCCCTGCCGCCCCCAAAGCTGCCGCTCCCGCTGACCCCAATGCGGTTCGGGAACTGTATGTGGACGACAAGAGCCTCTAAGCGGTAATAGCAAAATATAGCTAAAAACTGGTGCAGCCGGATGCTGCGCCAGTTTTTTCCTGTCTTCTCTGGTAGGCATATTTCTTTGGTTATGAAAGCGCAGAGAGGGGCTGTAAAACTTCAGTTTTGCAGCCCCTCTAGCTGCGGTCTCTACCGTCCCGCTTCTGCCAACATATTCTCAATCAGGATGCCGTAGCCTTTTGTTGGTTCGTTAATCATCACATGGGTTACTGCACCCACCAGCTTGCCGTCCTGCAAAATCGGACTGCCACTCATCCCTTGAACAATACCGCCTGTCTGCTGGATAAGACGCTGGTCAGTGACCTGGACCAGCAGGTTCTGCACATCCTCTGTGCCCAGCACCCGGGAGATTTCGATGTCGTACTCCTCCACCCTGTCCCCGCTGACGTTGGCAAGAATGATAGCAGGTCCGGCGTGGACCTCTCCAGGCCCGGCCACCGGCACCGCTTCGCTATCCGCAAAGCCGCTGCCGTCCATTACGCCAAAGACACCTCGGTCTGTGTTGGCATAGAGCCGCCCCATGTCGCGGGATAGATCAAAATTACCCCGCAGCTCGCCAGGCTCTCCCGCGCTGCCAGGCTTCACCGCCTTTACGGTAGCGTCCATCACAGACCCATCCCCCAGAGGCATCAAGAGCCCTGTGTCGGTGTCGGTAATACCGTGGCCCAATGCCCCGAAGGCACCAGTAGCGGGGTCATAGAACGTGACGGTTCCAATTCCCGCCATGCTGTCTCGAATCCAGGCCCCTAGCCGGTAGGCTCCATCCTCGCCTAAAACGGGCTCCGCCGCTAGAGTCAGAGTCTCGCCGTCCCGAGAGACGAGCAGCCGCACCTTGCCGCCGCATTGCAGCAGCTCAGCAAATTGCTCTGAGCTCTCCACCTCAGCTCCGTTGGCCTGTTCGATCACATCTCCCACCTGTAGGCCACAGTCCACCCCCGGCGTGGAGACACCCTGGCTGGTCTCCACCTCCGCAAGGCCAATGACCACTACGCCGTCGGCAAAGAGCTTAATCCCGATGGTGTGTCCCACTGGGATCAGGCTCTCCACCTCCAGCACGGCGCTGGCGGGCTGAAGCAGCCCCAGCAACGAGGAAATGCAGATGAGGCCGCTGAGAAAAAAAGCTCGGCCTCCCTTCCTGTTCCACTTGGCCATCCATTTCACCACCCCTTTCCCAAATTTTGCTGTCGAATCGTGCAGGCAGCGACATTACTTTATGTGGATTCGGGCAGAATACTCTCTGCAGCAATTTGAAAAATGCGGGGGCATTGGTATAAAAAATCCTGTAGAATGCCATCATTCCTGAAAAAAACTCCCCCACACAGGCAGACCTGTGGGGGGGATGAAAGGATTGGATCTCTGAGGAGTACTACCTATCGTTGTTAAAAATTTTTAAAATATCCACAAAGGGATCGTCATCGTCCTCTTTTTTCTCCTCCTCAGACTGCGATTTCAGCAGGTCATTAAACTTGTCCCGGCTGTCCCCGCCGGTCATGTTGATAACTTTGCCCTCCACGCTCCGCTTCTCGTCGAAGCCAGTGGCAATGACGGTGACCCGGATTTCGTCCTCCATAGTTTCGTCGAATGCCGCGCCGAAGATGGTCAGCGCGTCCGGATGTACTGCGGCCTGCACCAGAGAGGCAGCCTGATCCACTTCGTCCAGATCCATATCCATAGAGCCGGTGACGTTGATAAGAATACCCCGGGCCCCATTGATAGAGGTTTCCAGCAGAGGGCTGGAGATGGCCAGCTGAGCGGCCTCCTCGGCCTTGCCCTTGCCCGCAGCCCGGCCCACGCCCATGTGGGCCAGCCCCGCGTCCTTCATGACGGCGGTGACATCGGCAAAGTCCAGGTTGATGAACCCGGTGTCCCGGATGAGCTCAGAGATAGACATAACCGCTTGCCGTAAAACGTCGTCCGCGATTTCAAAGGCATTGGCAAAGGTAATCTTCTGATCAGTGGCGTGCTTGAGCCGCTCGTTGGGAATGATGACCAGGGAATCCACCTTGTTGCGCAGGTCCTCAATGCCCTTCTCCGCCTGCATCATCCGCCGCCGCCCTTCAAAGGCAAAGGGCTTTGTGACCACGCCCACGGTAAGAATGCCCTGCTCCTTGGCGGTCTCTGCCACAATGGGAGCCGCGCCGGTGCCGGTGCCGCCCCCCATACCAGCGGTAATAAACACCATATCGGTGTCCTCCAGGGCCTTGGTAATCTGGCTGCGGCTCTCCTCAGCGGATTTGCGGCCCACCTCCGGGTCGGAACCTGCACCCTGGCCGTGGGTCAGCTTTTCGCCAATCTGGATTTTATATCCCGCGCTGGAAACATTCAGCGCCTGCTTGTCCGTATTGATGGCGACAAAGTCCACGCCGCCTACGCCGGAGCGGACCATGCGGTTGACAACGTTGTTGCCGCCGCCGCCCACGCCGATTACCTTAATCTTTACCACGCTATCCGGCGCAGTTACCAATTCAAATGCCATAGTGGAATCCTCCTGCCACAAATTATCTTCCGCATATTTGCAGGGGCCGCCGGCCCCGAAAAAAGCGCTAAGCCATTGGTTTTTATTGTATGCCTTTTTTTAGAGGAGGTCAATAGCTGATTTCCTGTTTTTTTGAAAATTTACAGCAAAACCCGTTGCCTGGAAAAATTTACCTATCCAGCCTGCCCAGCGGTGGGGATAAATCGGACCTCGTTGTCATCCTTCATGGTCATGCGGATCGTGCCCCGCTCGTTGGGCTCCAGCCGGGAGACGGCCTCAGCGAGGCAATGGAGCTTGAAGTCGAAGTCCGCGTCGTAAAAGAGCTCCACCTGGAAGCGCCCGTCGTACTCGAACAGCAGGATCTCCGGGTCCCGCAGGTCTATGCTGTCAGCCCGGTCCAGCATCCCCCGCTCCTCCAGGGCCTCCAGCAGGGCCCGCAGCTGCGCCGGGGTCATAGCGCAGCCCTCTGGTAACTCCAGAATCTTCCCCACCGCTGGGGACTCCGCTTCCACCCCCACAATAGGCAGGTACTCCTGAGCCGCCGGTTCCTCCGCCTGTTCCACCAGCTTTACCTTACCATTGGCGGTCAGGCACAGAAGCCAATAGCCCCCCGCGCCCTGAATAGAGGCCACCGCCTGGGTCTCCGTTACCTCAATTAGCAGTGTATCGGGGAACTGCTGGTTAATCCGCACGTCTGTAATGTAGGGCAGTTGGGAGTAGATTCGCTCCGCGATGCCGCGTTTATCCAACAGGATCAGGTTGTCTCCCCGCTCCACCCCCGTGGCGGCAGCAATCACATCTGCCTGATACCGGCCCCCGCCAATGACAAGGACCTTGTCCACTTTGAAAAACAGCGTGAGAGCCGCCACAATGGCCGCGGCCGCCAGAAGGATGGAAAACGGCCGCAGCAGCCGCCCCAGGCTACCCCTGTGGCGGCGGCGGCGCGGTCTGCGTTTCTTGGGCATCACTCTCACCTTTTCTTTGGTATTCACCTTTTTCTTTAGAGAAAAAGGATTAAAAAGAACTTAACGTCATCTTTTGGCCCAGAGACTTACTCCAGCTGGATATCCGCCCCCAGCGCCGCAAGGTCTCTCACCGGGTCCTCATAGCCCCTCTGGATATGTTGTATGTCACCAATTCTGGTCTCGCCTCTGGCGGACAGTCCCGCCACCAGTAGCGCCGCCCCGCCCCGCAGGTCGGTAGCCCTGACCGGTGCGCCGCAGAGCTCAGATGTACCTGTCACCACCGCCACCCGTCCGGCGACGCTGATATCCGCCCCCATCCGCCGCAGTTCGTCTACGTGGCGGTACCGGTTCTCAAAGATGTTTTCTACAAACACCGTGGCCCCGCTGCTCCGTAGCAGTGCCGCCATCAGCACCGCCTGAGCGTCTGTAGGGAAGCCGGGATAGGGAGCGGTCCTTACGGCGCTGATAGCCCGCAATCTTCCCTCCGACCGCAAGGCAATCCTCCCCTCTCCCCCGGAGACCCGGCACCCAGCCTCATGGAGTGCGGCAGTAACTGTAGAAAGGTGGCGGTAGTTGATATGCTGTAGCTCCACCTCTCCCCCTGCGGCGGCCACGGCGGACAGCCATGTAGCCGCCACAATCCGGTCAGGCATGATGCTGTAAGCCGCATCGTGTGTTTTCTGCCGTCCGGCAATACAGATGGTAGAGCTTCCCGCTCCCCGCACCTTACAGCCTATGGCACACAGGAAATTTTGCAGGTCCACAATCTCTGGCTCCCTGGCGGCGTTTACCAGCAGCGTCTCGCCCTCCGCACCACAGGCGGCAAGAATAGCGTTCTCCGTGGCCCCCACACTGGGGATGCCCAAGGCAATCTCACGGCCCTCCATCCGTTGGGCGGTGCAACGCAGGCGTCCCCCCTCCTCACGCAGCTCTGCCCCCAGCTTCCGTAAAGTAGTCAAGTGCAGGTCTATGGGCCGGGGCCCCAGCTCGCACCCGCCGGGATAGCTCAACTCCGCCCACCCCAATCGAGCCAGAATGGCTCCCAAAAAGATGACTGAGGAACGCATTTCCCGCATCAGGTGGTCAGGGATGTCCCAATGGGCCATAGGCGCGGCGTCCACCACCAGTTCCTCCCCCTCCCAGCGGGCTTTACAGCCCAGGTGCCGGAGGATGCGGATGCTTGCCTCTACGTCGCTGAGATGGGGACATCCCCGCAGCACGGTTTGTCCTGGGTGGAGGATCGTCGCCGCCAGGATGGGCAGGACGCTGTTCTTTGCCCCCTGGACTTGCAGCGCTCCCTCCAGCCTGCCTCCGCCTTGGATGATAATTTCGCTCATAAATACCCCTCCGCACATGGATTTTGATAAACTAATCCATGGTATGCGGTGGGGAAAAAACTGCTACTTTCGCTTTTTGCCCCTCAGGGACGTCACCGCCGTATAGATTTTTTCCGCTGCGTCCACGCTCCCTAGGGTGGCCATGGCCGAGCTCATCTGTTTTCTCCGTTCTGGGTCTTGGAGTATGCCGCAGGCGGTCTCATAGAGCAGCTTCCCGCTGGAGTCCTTCTCCAGCACCATTACCGCCCCGCCTGCGTCCGCCAGAACCCGGGCGTTGTGCTCCTGGTGGTTACCCACCACGTTGGGGGACGGCACAATGACGGCCGGTTCTCCTAAGGCGGTCAGCTCACTGATGGTGCTGGCCCCGGCCCGGCAGATGACCAGGTCTGCCGCACGCATTAACGTGCCCATATCCTGAATATATTCCCGGACATCCAACTCCGGTATTTTACTCAGCTCTACCCCAGCCTCCGCCAGATACTGGTTCATGTGCTTACAACCCATGGTCCCGGCCCCGTGGACATGATGGAAAGGCAGTGTCTTTGCCTCCAAGGCCATAAACTGGGCGATCTGGCGGTTCATTTCCGCCGCCCCCAGACTTCCCCAAAAGGATACCACCAAAGGCCTGCCGTCATTCAGACCTAGCCTCTCCTTGGCCTCCCGTTTGGTCAGTGCAAAGAAGTCCCCCCGCACTGGGGTTCCTGTGACCATCACCTTATCCGGATGCTTGTAGTTTTTCCGGCACTCCTCAAATCCAACCATGATGAGGTCCGTATGCCCCTCCAGCAGGCGAGTGGTGAGGCCGGGGATGGCGTTGGACTCGTGGATAGCGGTAGGGATGCCCATTTTAGACGCGGCGCGTATCATGGGATAGCTGGCATAGCCGCCAGTGCCCACCACCAGGTCCGCCGGGAACTCCCGCAGCAGCGCCCGGGCCTCCCCAGGGGAACGTAGCAGGTTACGCATTGAGATGAGGTTGTGGCGAATTTCCTTGGGCTTCAGAGACCGGTGGAAGCTGGATACCTCCACCGTCCGGAACGGCCAGCCCGCCGTTTCGATTAGAGTCCGTTCCATCCCCCGGCGGGCCCCCACGAAGAGGATTTCGCTCTCCGGCCGACGGGCCTTGATGAGTCCCGCCAGGGCCAGGGCCGGGTTTACGTGGCCCGCTGTGCCGCCGCAGGTGAAAATGACTTTCATGTACACTTACCCTCCCTTCGGCGCGGGTATCTGCCTGGACACCGAGAGCACCACGCCCACTTCCACCAGCTGAATGGCTAGGGCTGTACCACCATAACTGAAAAAGGGCAGGGAGATGCCCGTAGCAGGGATGAGGTTTGTGACCACGGCGATATTCAGAAACGTTTGGAGGGCGATTTGGGTGGTAACGCCCACGATGAGGAGGCTTCCGAACCGGTCTCTTGCGTGGATGGCCAGCCAGAATCCCCGCATGATGAACATGGCGAAGAGGATCATGATGAGGGTTGCCCCCACCAAACCCAATTCCTCAAAAACCACAGCGAAGATGAAGTCGTTGTGCTCCTCTGGGAGGTACATAAATTTCTGGCGGCTCTTACCAAGCCCCACCCCCAGCAACCCACCAGAGCCCACAGTAATTAGGCTTTGAATGACCTGGTAGGCGTCCCCCTGCTGGGTGGCCAGGTCGCCGCCAAAGGGGTCCTTCCATACGCCAATGCGGGCGGCGTTGTAGTCGATGGACTTCATGATGTTCTCTACAATGTCGGTGAAGGTCAGAAGATAGGATGCTGCGGCCAAACCGGACACACCAGCCGCAATCCACCCCCAGTGGATGCCGCCCACCACCATCATGGCCGCACCGATGCCTGCCAGCAGCAGTGCGCCGGAGAAGTGAGGTTCCTTCAGCGTCAGAAGGGCGATCACCGCCAGAATGATAATGTGGGGCAGAAAGCCCTCCTTAAAGGTACGCATTTTCTCCCGCTTCTTGGAGATGGACTGGGCGAAATAGACGATAAGTCCCAGCTTCGCCACCTCCGATGGCTGGAACTGCCCCGCGTCGATACCGGGAATTCCCAGCCATCGGGTGGCCCCGTTGCGGGTAATACCTACCCCAGGGATGAGCACCAGCACCAACAATGCGATAGAGATGACGATTCCCAGCCGGGCCAGCCCCTCAAAGCGGTGATAATTGATCTTCGACACCCACAGCATGGCGAAAATTCCCAGGCCAGCAAAGCCTACCTGCCGTTTGAAAAAGTACAGCGCGTCATAGTGGCAGTTCTTGGACGCTTGGGCGGAGGGAAAGCTGGCAGAGAGCAGCATGATGAGTCCGATGCTCAAAAGCAGCAGCGCCAACAGCAGAAACGGCAGGTCCATGGGGCCCCGGGCGGCCTCCCAGGCCTCCCGCTCTTTCCGGCGGC
Source organism: uncultured Eubacteriales bacterium (assembly GCA_949739085.1). The sequence goes on from CATIYU010000104.1 coordinate 7,560, forward strand.
GCTCCCGCTCCTTCTGCTTTTTCAATTGCCGGTATTCCTCTCTGGTCAAAGGCTCTCCCTCCTCTCCGGGAACAATAGGTATTTTATATGACGCGGTCCATCACGCCCAACAGCGCCAGGGCGCAGAAAAGGGTGGATACGGCGGTAAACACCGTGACAATCTTGATTTCGCTCCACCCGCACATCTCAAAGTGGTGGTGGATCGGGGCCATTTTGAAGACGCGTTTGCCATGGCTCAGCTTGAAGTAAGTGACCTGGATAATGTCGGACAGCGTCTCCACGATGTAGATAATCCCCACCAGCAGCAAGATGAGGGGCATATCAAAAGCAAAGGCCATGCCCGCCACCGCGCCCCCCAGAAAGAGGGACCCCGTGTCGCCCATGAACACCTTGGCCGGGTGGGCGTTGAAGATCAGGAACGCCAGCAATCCTCCCAGCAGTGCCCCGGCGAAAATTCCCAGCTGAGTGTAGCCCCACCAGGTGGCGGCGGAGACGAAGAACAAGGCCACCGGAATGGACACCGAGGTGCTCAGACCATCCAGACCGTCGGTGATGTTCACCGCGTTTACCGTACCCACCACCACAAAGGCCGCGAACACCATATATAGCGGCCAGCTCAGGGCGATGCTGATATTGAGGAACGGAACATACACGTTCGGCGTCAGCCGTCCCTCGTAGCGCATGAGCATCAGGAACAGAATCGCCGCCGCCAACTGGAGCAGGAACTTTTGCAGGGCTGTCAGGCCCAGATTCTGGTGCCGCTTCACCTTCTCGTAGTCGTCCAGGAAGCCGATGGCTCCAAAAACCAGGGCAAACAGGAATACATACACATGGGAGAAATCCCCCGCCGCCATCCCGGACCAGCCGATGGTCAGGATGGAGATGCCTATGCCGATAATGAACATCAGCCCGCCCATGGTAGGGGTGCCCGCCTTGGTAGCGTGCCACTTGGGCCCCACCTCCCGAATTTCCTGTCCCGCCTTCAGACGGCGCAGGCCGGGGAGGATTACCTTTCCGCCCAGCAGCGCCGTTAGAGCAAAGCTGAGGACACACGCAACAATCATTTCCATAGCCGTTCTCCCTCTCGCCTGACGCGGCGCAGCGTCAGGTCTTCTCCTTCTGTTGAATCTCCCGGATATACTCCGCCACCACTTCCCTCTCGTCCAAGTGGCGCTTTTCATGGCCTACCACCTGGTAGGTCTCGTGGCCCTTGCCCGCCAGCAGAAGAACGTCCCCTGTCTGGGCGTGGTCCATGGCAAAACGGATGGCCTCCACCCGGTTCTCCACCACCACATAGGGTGTCTTTGTCCCCGCCAAGCCCTCCACAATGCCGGCAATAATGCCGCTAGGGGACTCGGTGCGGGGGTTGTCGGAGGTAACCACCACAAAATCTGCCAGACGGGCCGCAATGGCCCCCATCTTCGGCCGCTTAGTGCGGTCCCGGTCCCCGCCGCAGCCGAAGAGGACCACGGTGCGGCCCTTAGCGAAGCCCCTGATGGAGGCAAGGACGTTCTCCAGGGCGTCCGGAGTGTGGGCGTAGTCGATGAGCACCGTGTAGTCCCAAGGCGTAGGAACCACCTCCACCCGGCCCTTCACGTGGGCGCTGCGGCGGAGAACCTGGGCACTGTCCGCAAGGGGTACCCCCAGCGCCTGGGCAGCCGCCAACACCCCCAGGGCGTTATAGACCATGAACCCGCCGGGGATACCCAAGTGGATAGGAACCCTCTCCCCAGCGGATACCGCCTCAAAGGACACGCCTTCGGCGGAGAGCTGGATGTTTTGGGCCACAAGGTCCCCGCTGTGTTCGCTGACAGAAACTTTCCGGCAAGTGGCGCCGTCCATGATTTGGGCGGACCAGGGGTCGTCGGCGTTGTAGATACCGGCCTCGCAGCGGCGGAACAGAAGGGCCTTTGCGCCGCAGTAGTTCTCCATGGTCCCATGGAAATCCAGATGGTCCTGGGTCAGGTTGGTAAAGATACCCGCCGCGAAGCGTATGCCGTCCACCCGTTTCAGGTACAGGGCGTGACTGGAGACCTCCATAACCACATGGGTGCAGCCTGCGTCCGCCATGCGGCGGAAGAGGCCCTGAAGCTCAAAGGACTCCGGGGTGGTGCGCTCTGTGGGGACAGCCTCACTGCCGATCATATTCTGGTTGGTACCGATAAGGCCCACCTTGGCTCCAGCGGCCTGCTCTAAAACATCCTTAAGCAGATAGGTAGTGGTGGTTTTGCCGTTGGTGCCCGTGACACCAATGAGCGTCATGGAGGCGGCGGGATCACCGTACCAATTCTTCCCCACCTGAGCCAGGGCAGCCCGGCTGTCGCCAGTGAGGACGTAAGGGATCTCCGCCTCCGGCTTCCGCTGGCAGAGGACATAGGCCGCCCCCTTCTCCACCGCCATGGAGATAAACTTGTGGCCGTCCGTCTCGTAGCCCTCCATGGCCACAAACAGATCACCTGGCTTCGTCTTCCGGGAATCGTAGCTGACGCCGGAAATCTCCTGGTCCGGATTAGCCCAAAATTCTACGGCCTCCACGCCGCGCAGCAGTTGGTTCAGCTTCATCTTATGCAGCCTGCTCTTTCGTCATTCTCGGATTTTGACCGCCGGAACACGGCAGACAAAATGCGTGATTTCTCCAAATTTGTACGCCTAATCGGCATGATTGGAGGTCTGGCCCATCTGGACCGTCACCACCGTACCGGCGGCCACCTCCATCTCCGGGGCGATGGACTGGCTCATAGCCTTAATGCCGTCCGCGCCGCTGGCCCCGGTAGAGCGCATGATAAGACCCGCGTCGGTGAGGGCCTTGTTGGCATCCGCCGCCGAGAGGCCCACCACGTTGGGCACCTTGCAGAGCTCCCCGGATTTCTCTACACCCATGTACAGGATGATTTCCGCCCCTGTGGGCACAATGGCCCCGCCCAAGGGTGTCTGGTCTGTAACTGTTTCGCCGTCTCCTACAGTGCGGTAGGCGGTAAAGCCGTACTCCTGCAATTTTGCCACAGCCTCGTCCTTGGTACAGCCCACCACATAGGGGACTGTAGCCTCGGCGGAGGAGGCGTCCTCCTCTCCGTACTGGGGCAAGATGCCAAGGTAGGGCAGAATATCTGCCATAATGGCAGATGCGGTGGGAGCCACCATATTGCCGCCGGAGACGTAAGTTCCGGTATCACGGGATGGAGTGTCCAAGGTCAGAAGCATGATGACCTGAGGGTCGTCGGCAGGGGCGAAGCAGAGGAAGGAAACAATAACATCTCCCGTTTTGCCCTTGTCAGCGGTGCCGGTCTTGCCGCCGATTCGGTAACCCGCCACCTGGCCGTTGCGGCCGGTACCGTCAGAGACCACGTATTCCAGCATCTCCCGGACTGTAGCGGAGGTTTCGTTGCTGATGACCTGCCGGACTGGCACGGCGTCGTGCTGCTTGACCACGTTGCCGTCGCTGTCCAGCTCCTTCTCCACCACGTAGGGGGTGTAGAGATAGCCGCCGTTGATACAGGCCGCCTGGGCAGTAATCAGCTGGAGAGGCGTGACGTTATAGTTCTGTCCAAAGGCGTAGCAGGCCAGGTCAAGGGGGATAACGTTCTCTCTCTTGGCGAAGATGCCGCCTACGTCCCCTTGGAGGTCCACTCCAGTCTTGTCAAAGAGACCGAAGGCGTCCATGTAGTCGTAAAAGGTGTCGATGCCCACACCCAGGCCGATGTTGATGAAGGCCGGGTTACAGGAGTTGGCCACCGCTTGCTTAAGAATTTGGTGGCCGTGCCCAGTGGAACGGGAGCAGCCGATCCTCGCGTCGCTGACCTGGATGGAGCCGCTGCAATCAAAGGTGCTGTTGGGGTTGACGGTCCCCTCCTCCAGCGCCATGGAGAGGGTGAGAATCTTGGCGGTGGAGCCGGGCTCGAAGGTATCGTTGGTGGCCTTGTTACGCCACTGCTTATATTGCAGTTCTTGCAGCTTCTTCAAATATTCGTTAGAACGGGTCCCGTCAGGCCCGGCGGGGTTCTCCGCCTCTACCTGGGCCAGCTGCTCTTGGAGCAAGCTGTCGTAGATGGACTGGTGGTCGTTGATGTCATAGGTAGGACTGGAGGCGATGGCCAGAATAGCCCCGCTGCGGGGGTCCATGACCACTCCGGCGGCCCCGTTTGTGGCCCCATATTTACTGATCATGTCCGCCAGTCCCCGCTCCAGATAGTTCTGGATGTTGCTGTCCAGGGTGAGCTGGAGACTGTTGCCGTCCTCCGCGTCGTAGTACTGCTCATACCGGAACATATTCACGTCCTTGGTGGTCACAACCAGGCCCGTGCTGCCCTCCAACTCCTCCTCGTAGAGGGCCTCCAGGCCGTAGGCCCCGTGGTTATCGCCGTCCAGGAAGCCGATAACATGGGCGGCCAGGGTGCTGTAGGGGTAGTAGCGCTTGGCATCGCTGGCCAGATGGATGCCCTTAATACTCTCTCCGGTGGGATTGGTGGTGATGAACTCCCGGATCTGGTCGCCCACATCCTTCTCCACCCGCTTTTTCAGAATCTCATACCGGCTCCAAGTCTTCTCCATCTTCTCATAGATGTCCTCCTCCTCCAGCTCCAGCAGCTCCGCCATGGTGGATGCGATGAGGTCCTTATACTGCTGTCCGCTCATGGGCATGGTCTCGCCATCGGCCAGCCCCTCCGTCCGCTTCTTGGCACAGGCAAGGTCCAACTCGTCGGCCCGCTTCTGGAGCACATTGGGGTCCAGGAACACAGTGTCCGCCGTGGCGGACCGGGCCAGAACCACCCCGTTGCGGTCGCAAATGGACCCCCGGGATGCGGAGATGGTGGTGCTCTGGGTCTGCTGGCGGGAGGCCCGGGCCTCCAAATCTTCGTTCTGGTTGATGGTCAAGTCGTAGGCCTTGGCGAACAGGGCCAGAAACGTGGCCACTCCAAACACCAGCAACAGTGCCAGCGTTCTCCGCTGGATTACTAGCTTCGCACGCTTGGCGGAGTCCACCGGCCGCTTTGCCGTTTTTTTTGCCGCCTTCTGCTCCTTTTCTCCTCTTATTTGTGCCATGACATGCCTCCTAGTCTGTCCGCAAAACCGCAGCGGCGGAAACGAAACGGGAAACAGGGAGCAAGAGGCTCACCCTCCCACTCCCCGGTCCTCCTCCGCCTTGGGCGCCGCATCTCTCCGGGGGTCCAGCCGGACGCATCCGGGGCAGCGCTTCTCATCCTTGAGTATACTTTCCATTAGCGAAAATATTCCTTTAACCACTGTAACTTCTCGTTTACGAAGGCAGCGGCGCCGCTGAGGAGGCTGCCGCCCCCGCCGCTGTAGGCCACCGCCTGGTCCTGTCCAGGCAGATTGATGTAGCAGATCTGGCTCTCGCTGGGCTGGGCCATACCCGCTGCCTCCGCCGTCTCCTTCACCGAGGCCAAGTCAAAGGACTGCTCATACTTGGCCAGCAGGCCCACCTGCTCTGTCTCCAGGCGGCTGATTTCGTCCTTCATGGTGGAGATGCTCCGGGAAATGGCGCTCATCTGGATGTAGCACATCAACAGCAGCACCATCATTGCCGTCACACCGGCAAATCCCAACAGTACCACTGGTGACAGCTTCTGGGCGGGCCGCACTGCGGCCTTGGCCGCCGCACGCTCCCTGGCATGGCGCTCCGCCTCTGTCTCCTTGCGGCGGCGGTACTGCTGGTCAAAGTCCAGCTGGCCGCTGGCCTCCAGACGCCGCTCCAATTCGCGGCTGTCCAGCTTACGGGCCAGATTGCCGTTCACAGCGCCTGAAGAAGTATATCTACGCCTTGTGCTCTTGGCGGCCATGGCCCCTCCTTCCCGCTCCCCCAGTGGGGGAAGCCTAGGATTTTTCTGTCCCTTCTCTAAGGGACTGGAAAGCGTCTCCTTTGAAACCGCAGTCCACTTCTCTCAGTATTACTAGCTTGTCCGCTCCGCAACCCGAAGCTTTGCGCTGCGGGACCGGGGGTTCTCCTCCAGCTCCGCCGCACTCGCTGTAATAGGCTTGCGGGTAACTAAACGCAGTGTCGGCTTCTTCCCACACACGCACACTGGAAATTCCGGCGGACAGGTACAGCCTGTGGCCAGCTCCCGCAGGGATTGCTTGACGATTCTGTCCTCCAGGCTGTGGAAAGTAATCACCGCCAAACGCCCACCGGGCCTCAGGCCCGCCGCCGCCGCTTCCAGCATGGGCGACAGCGCCTCCAGCTCGCCGTTTACCGCGATGCGGATGGCCTGAAAGCTTCGCTTGGCTGGATGCTGTTTCTCCCGAAGCGCTGCCGCTGGCATGGCTGCGCGGATGAGTTCCGCCAGCTCCCCTGTGCGCTCAATGGGGCGCTCTTCCCGTCGCCGGACAACAGCCCGGGCGATCTGCGGGGCGTAGCGCTCCTCGCCGTACTCGTACAAAATCCGCCGGAGTTCCTCATAAGACCACCCATTGACCACCTCCCGGGCGTCCAGAGGCGCACTGGTGTCCATTCGCATATCCAAGGGGGCGTCATGCTTGTAACTGAACCCGCGCTGGGGCTCGTCCAGTTGCGGAGAAGACACCCCTAAGTCAAAAAGCATTCCGTCAATTCCACCCAGCCCCAGATCTTCCAGAATGTTCCCCAGGCCGTTGAAATTTCCGTGAACCAGAATAGCCCGGTCCCCAAATTCCGCCAGACGCTCTCGGGCAGCCTCAATGGCCGTTCTGTCACGGTCTATGCCGATGAGCCGTCCAGTGGTCAGGCGGCGCAGGATCTCCAGGGAGTGGCCCGCCCGGCCCAGAGTGCCGTCCAGATAGACCCCCTCCGGGCGGATGGCCAGGGCCTCCAGCGCCTCCGCCAGAAGCACAGGTTTATGTCCATAGTCCTTTTCTTCTCTCATATCCATGTCTCAATTACCAGATTAAGCGTCCAGCCAGTAAAAGCGAGGAGAGCATTAGAATCCCAACTCCTCCATCACAGCCGCCAAGTTCTTCGGGTCCAGGCCCTCCTCCTCCACCGGCGCCCAGCGCTCTGGATTCCAGAGCTCCACACACCTGGATGCGCCGTTGATGACAACTTCCTTGTCCAGCGCCGCATAGGCCCGTAGATTGCTGGGGATCAGAATGCGGCCCTGACTGTCCGGCTCGCATTTAGCGGCATTGGCGAAAAGCACCCTCATTTTACGGGCCTGGGAGATGGGCAGCGCGTCATACTTCGTCCTCAGCTCCGCCCACTTGGCGTCAGAGTAGACGGAGAGACATCCATCCAGGCCGATGGCGACATAAAAGGTCTCTCCCAGCTCCTCCCGGAATTTGGCGGGGATGAACAGGCGGCCTTTTGCATCGATATTGTGCTGGTATTGGCCAATCACAGTGCCCCCCTGCCTCTCTATGCCGCAAAAAAATTCCTATTTGCAGACTGTTCTGGGCCGCCGGACCAGGGGGCGGCGGGGGCACATGCGGGCTTTTGCTGGGATAACGCCCTACTTCCCCCCACTTTCCACCACCTTTTCCACAAGTATACGGCAAACTTGCTAGAATTGCAAGGATATTTTTTTTATTTTTTTCGTGTAAAAACACCCGCTTTTCCACAAAAAATGACCGTATCCCACATTTAAAACGCGTGTTCTGTGCTTATCGAAAGAAAAGAAAACGCCTCCGGCACAACATCTTGTGCCAAAGGCATTTAAAACCACAATATATTGATTCACGCAAATCCCCGCCCAAAATATCCATCAATATTTTGTATCATTAACCAAAAAAGCCGCTGCTATCTTTCGCCAGTTTGTTCATCCAGACGAGCTCGCTGTGCTTGCAGCTTCTCATTAGACACCGCCCGGAACCGGGCCCGAGACTCCCGAATCTCCTCCAGAGCCATCTGGATGGCCTCCTCTGTGCGGCGCAGGGCATCGTCCGTATACTCATTGGTAACGCTGACCATGGCCTTGGAGCGCTCATCCGCCTTTATGAGGATTTCCCGAGCCTTATCCCGGGCTACTCGAGTAATTTCGCTCTCTCCCACGATGGTCTTAGCATCTATGTCCGCCTGACGGCGGATGCGCTCCGCCTCCTTTTTGGCATTCTCCACGAACTCGTCCCTGGCCCGGATGAGGTCCTGAGCCTTCTTCAGCTCCGCTGGCAGCTGCCCCCGGAGCTCATCCAGCAAATCCAGAGCGTCGTCCCGGATAATCACACATTTATCCGGAGAAAGAGGCATGTTTTTAGCCCCATCAATCATCTCATAGAGCATATCAATCAGATACTGTACGTCGTTTGCCATTGTTTTATACCTTCCTTTCCCTGGCCCGCAGCACAGTCAGCGCGCCGGGCGGCATACAGCCCTCCAGCCTCTGGCGGTGCCGGAGCATCTCCCGGACCATAGTAGAGCTGATATGCAGGTGCTCCGGACGGGCCGGGAAAATAACCGTATCTAATTCCGGGCAAAGCTCCCGGTTGATCTGCGCCATTTGCAGTTCCCAGTCAAAATCCGCCCCCGTGCGGGCCCCTTTCACCAGTGTTTGGGCCCCGCACTCCCTGGCAAACTCCGCCAGAAGGCCGTCCCACGCCTCTGCCCGGACATTGGGCAGGTGGGCCAGGGCTCCCCGAGCCAGCTCCAGCCGCTCCTCCAGAGTAAACATATGCCGCTTTTCACTATTGACCATGACGCAGAGCACCACTTGGTCGAAAATAGACGCAGCCCGCTCCGCCAGGTCCAGGTGGCCCAGCGTGATGGGATCGAAGCTGCCGGGCAAGACAGCGGTTTTCATTCCTCCCGGCCCTCCTCCCTGTGGTAGGTGGTGATCTTTGTCCTTCCGTAGCGGTAGACCCGGTGCTGGAAATATGGGGGCTCCATGCTGGGCATGACCTGGTCCGCCGGAGATTCACAGATGATTATACCATGGTTCGCCAAAATGTCAAACCTGGAAATAGCCTCCAAGGCAGGCTGCCAAAGCCCGGCGGCGTAGGGCGGGTCCAGGAAGATTAGGCCGAAACGCTCCCGTTCTGAGGCGAGATACCCCAGAGCGTCGCCATTGACCACCCTAGCCCGGTCCGAGAGGGCCGTCAGCTTCAGGTTCTCTTTGATGAGGCTGGCCGCGTCCCGGCGCTGCTCCACAAAGACCGCCGACGCGGCACCCCGGCTCAGGGCCTCAATGCCCAGCTGTCCTGTGCCCGCGAAGAGATCCAGCACGCGCCTGCCCTCTATGTCAAACTGGATGATGTTAAAAACGCCCTCTTTGACCCGATCCGTAGTGGGACGGGTCTCCAGGCCAGGAAGCTCCTTCAGCCTCCTGCCCCGGGCTGTGCCGGTGATGACTCTCATGTCTGGGTCCTTTCCTTTGCGCCGCCAGAGCAGCGGCGGATTCTCCAAAAGTATTTTTCCTATCATATGTCAATCCCGAAAAATTTTCAATACCTATCGCAGAATATTTTTTCTATTTTTTTCTTGCGTATTTCCCCTATAGATGGTACGATAGTCTACAAGTGGAGCCAGGGGCCGCAGGCCCGCCGGGTCCCCAAAATGATCGGAGCTATATGCGCTATGATTGATTTCGAAAACGCCGAGTACTTAAAGTTGCGGCCTGTGAAGGAAAGCACCTTCGACGCCCTCATCCGCCCCATGTTTGTGGACGGTGAGGAGGTCATCCAGTGCTTCCAGACTGTCCGGGACGGCGTAGTGTTTACCAACCTGCGGATTTTCGCCATCAATATCCAGGGCCTCACCGGGAAAAAGAAAGATTTCACCATTCTGCCCTACAGCCAGGTTCAGGCGTTTTCCGTGGAGACCGCCGGGGTGTTGGATCTGGACAGCGAACTGGACCTGTGGTTCAGCGGACTGGGCCGCGTCCGGTTTGAATTTGTCTCCAACGCCGATGTGGCCTTTATTTGCAGGACCATCTCCCAGCGGCTGCTGTAGCGGCCCCTAACCGCTGCACTTACGGAAAACAAGTTGCCAGCTGCTGCCGCGTCTGCGGCGCATGGAATAGGGTGCAAAGCCCTGCGAGCCGGTCACTGTGATGCCTCCTTGAGAGGTTAAGTCAGATACATGGCAGTCTGGCGGCATTCTGCCGGAACCGGAAATGCGCTTTTTGTCCAGCCCCTCTGACCCGGGGCGGTGCTTTGTGCGTTTCGCGCTCCGGCGCGGGGCGTTTTTCCTATCAGTTTTGATTTCATTTGAGAGGCGGCGGACATGTATCTTAATCTGCTGGCCATTCTGTGCGGGTTTAGCCTGGATCTGCTGCTGGCGGACCCGGCCTGGATGCCCCATCCAGTGGTCTGTATGGGGCGGATTATTACTGCCCTGGAGACATTTCTACGTCCCCGCCTCCCGAACACGCCGGGGGGCGAATTCTGGGGCGGGGTCCTGCTGGCGGCGGCACTGCCCCTGGGGACGCTGCTGGTATGCGGCGGCGTCTGTGCCCTGGCGGATTGGTTGCACCCGGCGGCGGGATTTCTGGTCCAGACTCTGTGGTGCTGGCAGGCGCTGGCGCTGCGGGGCTTGGCGGCGGAGAGCGGCAACGTCTATCGGGAACTAAAAAATGGCAGCTTGCCCGCCGCCCGTCTGGCGGTGGGGCGCATTGTGGGCCGGGATACAGAGGTCCTCACGGCGGAAGGGGTGGCAAAGGCGGCGGTGGAGACCGTGGCGGAGAATTTCTCCGACGGCGTTGCGGCCCCACTTCTCTACATGCTGCTGGGGGGCGCACCACTGGCCTTGGTCTATAAGTCCATTAACACCATGGACAGCATGGTGGGCTACAAAAATAGCCGTTACCTCTACTTCGGTCGGGCAGCGGCGAAGCTGGACGACGCAGTCAACTACCTCCCCTCCCGTCTGGCGGCGCTCCTCTGGATTGCGGCGGCCTTTCTCACCGGTCATAACGGCCAAAATGCCTGGCGGATCTGGCGGCGGGACCGCCGGAACCACGCCAGCCCCAATTCCGCTCAGACAGAGTCCGCCTGCGCCGGTGCGCTGGGGGTACAGCTTGCGGGGCCCGCCTCCTATTTTGGAACGGTGTTTGAAAAGCCCACCATCGGAGATCCACTGCGGCCAGTGGGGCCAGAGGACATCCTGCGGGCCAACCGGATGCTGTATGCTGCAGGGCTGCTGGCCCTGCTACTGGGTGGGCTGGTGCGCCTGCTGGCAGAAATTTAAGGGAGACAAAAGATGGAAGAGACAATGCTCCACGGCGGGGATTGGGCAGGCTATGAGGCGGAATACGGGGCGCAGCCTCTGGATTTTTCCTCCAACGTCAGCCCCCTCGGCCTGCCAAAAAAGGTACGGGCAGCTGCGGAACAGGCCCTTCATGTCTCAGAGCGGTATCCGGACCCCCTCTGCCGCAGCCTCCGCCGGGCCATCGCCGGAGCGGAGGGAGTCCCAATGGACTGGTGCCTCTGCGGCTGCGGTGCGGCGGATCTGATCTTCCGGGCTGTACTGGCAAAGCGGCCCCGCCGGGCCCTGGTCACCGCCCCCACCTTCTCGGAGTATGAGGCCGCCTTAGAACTGGTCCAGGCCAAAGTTGTCCGCTGCCGTCTGCGCCCAGAGGCGGACTTTTTACTGGAAGAAAATTTCCTCTCCCTTGCCGTCCCAGGGGTGGACATGGTGTTCCTGTGCCAGCCCAACAATCCAACAGGCCGCGCCGTCCCTCGAAGCCTGCTGGCCCGCCTTCTGGTCCGCTGCCGGGACGCTGGGGCGCTGCTGGTTGTGGACGAGTGCTTCTGCGACTTTCTGGAGGACCCCACCGCCTATACCATGCAGGAATTCCTAGGCCAATACGAGAACCTGCTTATTCTGAAAGCCTTCACCAAGCTCTACGCCATGGCTGGACTGCGGCTGGGCTACTGCCTGTGCAGCGGCACGGGCTTTTTGCAGGACATGGCACGGGCCGGACAGCCTTGGGCGGTGTCCCACCCGGCACAGGCGGCGGGTATCGCAGCTCTGGCGGAGACAGACTATGTGGGCGCGGTCCGGAAACTGACCGCCCAGGAGCGGCCCTGGCTGTCCGGGGAGCTGCAGCGGTTGGGTCTCCGTGTCATCCCTGGAGAGGCCAACTACCTGCTGTTCTTCTCCGCTCCCCCCCTGTTGGAGCCCCTGCGCCAGAGGGGGATCCTCCTGCGGGACTGCGGCAACTACAGGGGTCTGGAGGCAGGCTGGTATCGCACGGCGGTGCGGACTCGCAGCGACAACCGGCAGCTTATTGCCGCGCTGGAAGAAATTTTAAAGGAGCGTTCTCCATGAGCCGCACGAGGGGCGTTATGGGGTATATGGGATACGTCTAAAAAACCGGTGTGGCTAGCCACACCGGTTTTTCAGCGGTATTTCAGGTCTATCCCATCACGGCGCCATAACCCTAGCCATGATGTCCAACCCCCTCTCCAGCTCCTCTTTCTTAATCACCAGCGGCGGCAGGAGGCGCAAGGTATCCTTCCCAGCCGTGAGGGTCAGCAGCCCCTGATCCATCAGCCGGTTTTTCAGCTCCTTATGCTCCATCCCCTGGACCCCTACCCCCAGCATCAGCCCCATGCCCCGGATGCCGGAGACGTAGGGGCTGTTCAGAGCGGCGATGCCCTCCCGGAGATACTGTCCCTTTTCCTCTACTTGGGCCAGGAAATCCGGGGTAAGCGTATCCATCACCACATTGGCGGCAGCGGCGGCTATGGGGTTACCGCCAAAGGTGCTGCCGTGGTCTCCAGCCCGCAGAACCGTGCGGCATTTCTCGTTAGTCAGGAACCCGCCAAAGGGCAGGCCCCCGGCGATCCCCTTGGCAAAGGTCACTACATCGGGCTGGATGCCAAACTGCTGGAAGGCAAAAAGACTTCCCGTGCGGCCAATGCCCGTCTGCACCTCATCTATCAGCAGCAGCCAATCCCGTTCCGCGCACAGGCGGGCCACCGCCTGGACGTAGCCGCGCTCCAGGGGATTGACGCCGCCCTCACCCTGGATAAGCTCCATCATCACGCCGCAGACGTCGTCCCCGGCCTGGGCCTGGAGGCTCTCCAGGTCATTGGCCTGGGCGTAGCGAAAGCCCTCGGTGAAGGGGAAGAAATAGTCGTGGAAGTGGTCCTGCCCCGTGGCCTTCAGGGTGGTGATTGTGCGGCCATGGAAGGAATTTCTCAAGGTAATGATGGTAGCGCGCCCCTGGCCATACTTCTCGTAGGAGTACTTCCGGGCCACCTTAATCATGCCTTCGTTTGCCTCCGCGCCGGAGTTTCCAAAGAACACGCCGGACAGCCCAGACCCAGTCACCAGCTTTTCAGCCAGCTTGGCATAGGGCTCCGTATAGAAGAGGTTGGAGATATGGCCCACCTTCATGGCTTGGCTGTAGATTGCCTGGGCCCATGCTTCGTTGGCGTAGCCCAGAGAGCAGACGCCAATGCCGGAGGTGAAGTCCACGTACTCCTTTCCCTCCGCGTCGTAGAGCGTGGCCCCATGGCCGTGGTCAATGGCCACCTGATTGCGGCCGTAGGTCTGGAGGACGTATGCCTCGTCCAGAGCCTTGATTTCTGCGAAATTCACGTTATGTTCTCCTTCAAAGTTCTTTTGCTGCTTGGGAAGAGGAATTCTCCTACCCTATCATCGTCCCGATACCAGCCTGAGATAAGACCTCAATGAGAATAGAGTGAGGAATGCGCCCGTCCAGGATATGGGTCCGGTGTACGCCGGAGCGCACCGCGTCCACGCAGCAGTCCACCTTGGGGATCATGCCCCCGGAGACCACCCCCTCCTCCACCAGCGCCGGAATCTCCGACAGGTGCAGGCGGGAGATCAGGGTGGTCTCGTCGTCCTTGTCCCGCAGAAGGCCGGGGGTGTCCGTCAGAAGAATTAGCTTCTCCGCCCCCAGAGCTATGGCGATTTTGGCGGCGGCAGTGTCCGCATTGACATTGTAGGTGGTCTCTGCGTCCACGCCTTGGGCCACGGTGGAGATGACGGGAATGTACCCATCCCGAATGGCGTCCAGAATCACTTTGGGCTCTACGGCGGTGATATCCCCCACCAGACCGTAGTCCACTCCGTCCGCTTGGCGGCGGATCGCCTTGAGCATCCCGCCGTCCAAGCCGCAGAGGCCCACCGCACTGCCGCCAGCCCGGTTGAGGGTCATAACCAGGTTCTTGTTGACCTTGCCACAGAGGACCATCTGCACCGCCTCCATGGTCTCCCCGTCGGTATAGCGCAGGCCGTTGACAAACCGGCTCTCCTTGCCGGTTTTTTTCAGCAGCTCGTTAATCTCCGGGCCGCCGCCGTGGACCACCGCCACATTCATGCCCACCAACCGCAGCAGCACGATATCATTGATGACCGCCCGGCGCAGCTCCTCGCTAATCATGGCGTTTCCGCCGTATTTGACAACAATAGTTTTTCCGTTATATTGCTGGATATAGGGCAGGGCCTCCACCAGCACCTGGGCCCTGTCGCAGTGACTGAATTGCATACTTGCCTCCTTGTGAGGGGCTGGTTCAGCCGCCGCAGGCGGCTTATGTCCGGTAATCCCCGTTGATTTTGATGTAGTCATAGGTGATATCGCAGCCCCAACAGGTGCACGCCTCGTTCCCCTCGGAGATAGTAATATCAATATCTACCTCATCCTCAGACAGAATTTTCTTGGCCAGTGCCTCGTCAAAAGCAAGGCCCCTCCCCTGTTCGCACACCAGAATCTCCCCCGCGTCCGATGCGAAGGTCACGTTTACCTGCTCCGGGTCAAACGTCTCCCCGGAGTAACCCATGGCGCAGAGGACCCGGCCCCAGTTGGCGTCACAGCCAAAAATAGCCGCCTTAGTAAGGGTGGAGGAGATAACAGATTTAGAGATAGCCTCCGCCTGCTCCTCGCTCTTTGCCCCCCTTACCGTGCAGGTAATAAGGTGCTTGGCCCCCTCGCCGTCTTTGGCCATAGACCGGGCCAGACGATAACAGACCTCGTGGAGCTTCATGAGGAAGTCAATATAGGCATCGTTTTTCTCCGTGATCTCCGGATTGCCCGCCAGACCATTGGCCAGTATGCAGCAGGTGTCGTTCGTAGAGGTGTCGCCGTCCACGCTGATGCGGTTGAAGGTAGTGCGGGCAGCCTCCGCCAGTGCCTCCCGAAGCAGCTCCGGGGCGATAGCGCAGTCTGTGGTCAAAAAGCAGAGCATGGTGCCCATATTGGGGTGAATCATGCCGCTGCCCTTGGCAATGCCGCCAATATGGACTGTTCTGCCGCCGATCACCACCTCCCCGGCAAACTCCTTTTTCACCGTGTCCGTGGTCATAATGGCGTGGGCCGCCGCGTCGCTGGCGGCATCGCTACGCTCCAGCAGGCTGTACAGCTCCGGTAAGCCGTCCTCAATGACCTTCACGTTGAGAGCCTGGCCGATGACGCCGGTGGAGGCCACCAGAACCTCCTCCGGGGCGCAGCCGATGGCCTTGGCCGCCGCCGCGCACATCCGCCCCGCGTTCTCCTCCCCCAGGGGAGCGCAGGCGTTGGCGTTGCCACTGTTGGCGATGATAGCCCGGACCCAGCCCGCCGCCAGGTGAGCTTTCGTCACCTGGATGGGAGCCGCTTTTACCACATTTTTCGTAAACAGCGCCGCCGCCGCACAGGGTGCGTCAGAGACGATCAGCGCCACGTCCTTTTTCCATTTGGCGTGGGTCTTTACCCCCACATGGAGTCCCGCCGCCCGGAACCCCAAAGCGGCGCATACGCCGCCGGGGACTCCCCCATAATTTGCTTCACCGCACATAGTTCTCTCCTATTCCGCCAGCCCAGCCAACTCGTCAAAGCCGAGCATGATATTCATATTCTGCACCGCCGCCCCGGACGCCCCCTTGCCCAGATTGTCGAAGAGGGCTGTGACAGTGAAGCGCTCCTCGTTTCCTGCCACCAGCAGAGACAGTGTGTCCCTGCCAGCCACCGCCCCGCTGTAGAACTTGGAATTTGGCTCAATGCCGCCCTCCTCACAGGTGGGACAGCCCGCCGTCCATACCAGCCTTTTTCCGTCATAAGCCCCATAGTAGTCTGCCAGGGTTTTCCAAACTGTATGGAGACCGGGAGCGCCTCTCAGCTGGCTCATATGCAGCGGCACGGTAGCCGCCATCCCCTTATAGTAGTCGTCCACAATGGGCGTAAACACTGGAGGCTTCTCTAGGCCGCAGATTTTCTGCATCTCCGGCAGGTGCTTGTGGTTTTGCTGTACAGCATAAATGGCAGGACTGCCCATCACACTGTCCCTGTTTTCCGCCTCGTACTGGGCGATCATTTTCTTCCCGCCGCCGGAGTAGCCTGTAAGGGAAAAGCAGCTCAGCGCCGCGTCCCTTGGGAGAAGCTCCATTTTTACCAGCGGGTAGACGATGCTGATGAACCCTGTGGCGTGACACCCAGGGTTAGCCACTCGCTTCGCCGTCCGAATCGCCTCCCGCTGGTCCGGCCCCAGTTCCGGAAAACCATAGACCCAGCCAGGAGCTGTGCGGTGTGCGGTGGAGGCGTCGATGATCCGGGTGTCCGGGTTCTCCCCCAGCGCCACCGCCTCCACGGCGGCGGCGTCCGGCAGGCACAGGAACACCAGGTCAGAGGCATTCATGAGCTTCTTCCGCTCCTCCAAATTTTTACGCTTGTCTTCGTCGATGAGAAGGAGCTGGATATCCTCCCGCCCCGCCAGGCGGTCGTAAATTTGCAGGCCCGTAGTGCCCCCCCTGCCGTCAATGTAAACAACTGGCTTATGCATGTCCGCCCCCTCCATGAACGCCTCCAATGACCTTTGCGGCCTTCGCCCGGCAGGTGTAGATAAACTGCTCCAGATCCGAAATCTGCCGCATGGTCTCCTCCACCGCCGGACCACCTAAGCTTTTGCGCTGTCCCATGCACGCCTCAAGGCGCAGGGCCTCATAGACGTCCTCCTCAAAGAGTGGGGAAACCTCCCGCAGCTCCTCCAGGGTCAGCTCCTCCAACAGCTTCCCCCGCTCCCCGCAGAGGCTTACCAACCGCCCCACCACCGTGTAAGCGTCCCGGAAGGGCAGCCCCCTTTTTGTCAGATAATCCGCGCAGTCAGTAGCGTTGATAAACCCGCTTCCGGCGGCCCGGCGCATGTTCTCCGGCAGGACCCGCAGGGTGGAGAGCATCCCTGTAAACACTGGCAGGCACATTTTCACCGTGTCCACTGCGTCGAATACCGGCTCCTTGTCCTCCTGCATGTCCTTGTTGTAAGCAAGTGGCAGGCCCTTCATGGCAGTCAACAGACCCATCAGGTCCCCATAAACCCGGCCCGTCTTGCCCCGGACCAGCTCCGCCACGTCCGGATTCTTCTTCTGCGGCATAATAGAGCTGCCGGTGGAGTAGGCGTCGTCCAGCTCAATAAATTTGAACTCCCAACTGCACCAGAGAATAATCTCCTCCGAAAAGCGGCTCAGATGCATCATCAGCACCGAGAGGGCGCTGAGAAGCTCAATAGCGTAATCCCGGTCGCTGACCCCATCCAGGCTGTTGGAGCAGGGGCCGTTAAACCCCAGGAGCCGGGCGGTCTCAAATCGGTCGATGGGATAGGTAGTCCCCGCCAGGGCCCCACTGCCCAGAGGACACTGGTTCATCCGCGCCCGGCAGTCCTGGAGGCGTGCCACATCCCGGCGTAACATTTCGCCATAGGCCAGCAGGTGATGGGCAAAGGAGATGGGCTGGGCCCGCTGGAGGTGGGTATAGCCTGGCATAACCGTGGTTTTATGCCGGGAGGCCAGGTTCAGCACCACCTGCTGGAGGTCCAGAATCCGGGCAGTAATCTCACCAATCTCCCGCCGCAGGTACAGCCGCAGGTCCACCGCCACCTGGTCGTTGCGGCTTCTAGCCGTGTGGAGGCGTTTGCCCGCCTCCCCGATGCGCTCTGTCAAAAGGGCCTCCACATTCATGTGGATGTCCTCGTTCCCGGCGGTAAATTCTACCTTCCCCGCCTCAATATCCGCCAGAATGCCCGCCAGCCCCGTCTCAATCTTCTCCCGGTCCTCCCCAGTAATGATGCCGCAGTCCGCCAGCATCTGGGCGTGGGCCATGCTGCCCTGAATATCCTCCCGGTACAGCCGGAAGTCAAAATGGATGGAGGCGTTAAAATCGTTTACCAATCCATCGGTCTCCTTGCTGAACCGTCCGCCCCATAGTTTCATTGCTTGTCCCTCGCCTTTCTTGCGTCCTATATGGGAAGCGGCGGAGGCGCAGATATCCGCGCCGCCGCCCTGTTTTTGTTACAGCTTCCCCTGCTCCCGCAGCGCCTCCACCGTATCCGGCAGGCCCCAGAGGTTGATAAAGCCTGTGGCGTCGTCCTGGTTGAAATCGCTCTCCTCAAAAGTGACCAGATTGGCGGAGTACAGGCTCTCCGGCGACGTCACCGAGGAGGTAATGATGTTACCCTTGTAGAGCTTCAGCTTGACTTGCCCCGTCACATGCTCCTGGCTCTGCACCGCAAAAGCCTGCATACACTCCCGCACCCGTGTGAACCACTTGCCGTTGTACAGAAGGTCCGCGAAGTCTACTGCCAGCTTGCTCTTCATGTGCTTTGTGTCCTTGTCCAGGGTAATCATCTCCAGCACCTCATGGGCCCGGTATAGGATGGTGCCTCCTGGGGTTTCATAGAGGCCTCTATCTTTCATGCCAACAAGCCGGTTCTCCACAATGTCCAGTAGGCCGATGCCGTTGGCCCCGCCAAGCTTGTTGAGCTTGCGGATGATGTCACTGGCCTTCATCCTCTCGCCGTCCACCGCCACAGGAACGCCCTTGACAAAATCCAGGGTCACGCAAGTGGGCTTGTCAGGGGCCTGGGCCGGTGAGACCCCCATCTCCAGAAAGCCTGGCTCGTCGTATTTCGGCTCGTTGGCCGGGTCCTCCAGGTCCAGGCCCTCATGGCTCAGGTGCCACAGGTTCTTATCCTTGGAGTAGTTGGTCTCCCGGCTGATTTTCAGAGGCACGCCGTGGGCCTCCGCATAGTCAATCTCCTCATCCCGGCCCTTAATCTCCCACTCCCGCCAGGGGGCAATAACCGCCATCCCCGGGGCCAGACGCTTGATGGCCAGCTCAAAGCGGACCTGGTCGTTGCCCTTGCCTGTACAGCCGTGGGCAATGGCGGCGGCGTTCTCCTTTTTGGCCACCTCCACCAGATGTTTGGCGATGATCGGCCGGGCAAAGGCCGTACCCAGCAGGTAGTCCTCGTACTTGGCCCCCATCATCATAGAGGGAATGATGACGTCGTCCACCATCTCGTCCACCATGTCCAGAATGTACAGCTTGGAGGCGCCGGTCTTGAGCGCTTTCTCCTCCAACCCCTCAAGCTCTTCGTCGCCCTGGCCCACGTCCGCCGCCACGGCAATAATCTCAGGGTTATTGTAGTTCTCCTTCAGCCAGGGGATGATTACGGATGTGTCAAGCCCGCCCGAGTAGGCAAGCACAATCTTTTTATATTCCTTTTTGCTCATCTGATGAATCCTCCGTCAGGCAAATGTTTTGTATTTGCAAAAGATGTATATATATTATATCAACATGACTTTTTATGCAATAAGGAGTTCTGATAAAATGCTGCCGCTCTTTTTTGCCGGTCTTGTGCATTTTACCGGAATTTTTTGGGTAGATGCTCCCTTTTGCACTCCGCGCCCCCGGACCTTCCGGAGAGAACCTGATGGAAATTTGGTAATATCCGGTATTTTCTGTATATTCATGCCCAATTATGTCGGTCCTGCCCGATGGAGATGCCGGAATTCCACCCCCCTTCCCTATGAGGAAAGCAGCAGGGCGGGCAGTTTTTACCTGCCGCGCCCCGCCTATCATCACTATAAAAAGTTATCCGTAAATATTCGTAGTAGGTAATATAGTCCACAGCTCCCACCTCCAGACAGGCTCCGGACTATACTGTCAGAGGGTTCAGAGGCGAGCCTTTCTTCCGCAAATCACTGAGCGCATATTTCTGCAATCCATGCTTGGTGCAGTACAGATAGAAGCTTGCGCCGCCCCACATAGGAGGAAAGTGAACCGCCGGAGGCTGCTCCGGATACAGCCGCTGAAACCAGAAACAGTCGTCACTCACGCAGGCTGCAAAGAGGAGATAGTGTTCTTTACGCATCTCATGCTCTACTGTGGCGTAATATGCGCCATCCACCTCTTCCACCACCGGCGCGTGTCCAGAGCTGGATACCGGCGGGACCAGGGGACGCAGCTGCCGCCCACAGCAGGAAACGGAAGCTGTTCCTGTACTGGTCAGAATGTTGCCGCAGGCAGAGCAGACATAGAACCGTATCCGGTCCATTTTCCCTACGTCGGGACGGTTGGGCCTCAGCTCCCCCTGAAGCAGCTTGAGGATGTCCGCACCCAACACATTGGCCAGCTCTTCCCAAAGCGAGACATCGGGGCACCCCAAGCCGCACTCCCATTTTGATACGGTCTTATTGCTGATATTCAACCGGCTGGCAACCTGTCTCTGTGTCAGCCCCTGCTCAGTGCGAAGCTGTAAAATCAGTTTTCCAATCTTTACACAATCCATCTATGCGCCTCCTACCTGTTCAGCGGCCTGCTTCCCTTCTTAGGACAAAAGCTGGCCGCTGGATGGGAGAGCGGCGGGCGCTCGTTCATCTCCAAATTCTTTTTGCTTGCGGCGCTTCCAGAAGGCACTCCTCCAGAAGCGTTCTCAGCTCGTCTGTATGGTCGTCCGCCGGATCCTCATATTTAAGAATTTTCATAACAGAAAAGGAAAAGCTGTCCTCACCGTGCTGGTTCCACAACTCCTGAAGCTGCTTGTTGGGGTGGCCGTTCGCGGACAGCCTGAATCGGGTACCATTAAAATCCGCTCTGGTATCCTTGGAAGCACCCAAAAACAGATCCCCCGTAGCGTTACAACAGATGGAAATAACGCCCATTTCCGGGCAGCGGTTTCTCCAGATGTCCAAAAGCTCTTTTTGCCGTTTGGTTCTCATTCATATCACCTCAAATTGCATGATACAGCATTTTGCTCACAAAAGCAATCCACGTTCCGTAGACTTGGCAAGGTACCACACCGCCAGTCCTGCTGCCGGAGACCGCCGGGAGCGGAGTCCAGCCTAGACATCCAACCGTAAAATATGGGGCGCTAAGAGATACACAGTCGACAAAAGAGGGTGCATGTCGTATAATAAATCCAATTTCATAGGATATCCTGAGAAAAACTGCGCCGGAATTTGCCGTCGCTTGTCCCCTCCCCTACAGAAGCCTGCGCACAAGGGTTGAAAGAATAGCTGTGCCGTCCTCCAAAGCCAATGTATCAAATGTCATATCCGGTCTGTGCAGACCGCCCCGCATCCCTGCGCCCAAACCGATATACACCGTGGGGATGCCCGCCAAGGATCGATAGAAATGGAAATCCTCGCTGCCCGGGGTACAGATGGGCGGCAGGGCCTGGCCAAGCACCTCCTCAATAGAGGCTCTGGCCTGCTCCACTAGTCCCTTATCGTACACGGCGGCGGCAGTACTCTCCTCCCTGATGCAGCCCGCGCTGGCACCGGCATCCCGGGCCGCTCCAATAACAGCCGCCTTCGCCCGCTCTGCCAGTTGCGAGAGCACACTGTCCGTCCGCGCCCGCAAGTCTAGGCATAGTCTGGCATGGTCCGGTATGCAGTTGGCTGCATTGCCCAAGGAGCAGAGCCTAGTCGCCTGGACAGAGCTGCCTGGAGACGTGGGAATCTCTCCAGCAGCCCTTACCGCCAGAGCGGCGGCGTGAACTGCGTTGATGCCCAGATGAGGCCGTCCCCCGTGGGCGGTCTTTCCCCGAATCTCAAACTCCAGAAGGCCGCCTGCGCCATGATACAGCGCAGGCGTTGCCTCATGGAGGCCCGCCTCCTCCGCAGGCCGCAGATGAATTCCAATGATGGCATCCGCCCCCTCCACCGCACCGCCGCAGATCATCGCCTTCGCCCCTTGGAGCAGCTCTTCCGCCGGTTGGAAGAGAAGCCGCAGTTCGCCAGCGGGTTCCCACCCCACCGCTGCCAGCGCGGTACCGCAGGCCAGCACCATGGCGGCGTTCGCGTCGTGCCCGCAGGCGTGGAGTGGGACCCCCTCCAGACCGCCCTGCGGGCAGGGGATGGCATCCATATCCGCCCGGAGAATCACCGTCCTGCCGGAGCGGCTCCCCTGAAGCGTGCCCACTACCCCCGTTGCGCCGCCGGTACGCTCCCTTACTTGGAAGCCCGCCGCCGCCAGCTTTGCGGCAATGTACGCGCTGGTCTGGTACTCCTGAAATCCAATCTCCGGCATTTCATGGAGCGCCTGATAGTATTCCTGTACATGACTTTTCATTGTTCCGTCCTCTCCGCCCGGGAAAAACCGGGTCCGTTTTCTTCTCCATACTTTACAAAGGAAAGGTGACAGCTTATGGAAACGCAACTGCTGAAATATGTCTATGATATTGCCGCCTACGGCTCCATTAACCAGGCCGCGCAGATCAACTATATCTCACCGTCCCACCTGAGCAGGCAGCTAAAAAAGCTTGAGGACGAAGTAAATATTGTCATCTTTGAACGGAGCAGCCGCGGAATGCAGCTGACCAAGCAGGGACATGAATTCATGCGTCATGTACAGTCTATCCTCACCAGCGTGCAGTCCTTCGAGGAACGGTATCAATACGGCTTCAAGCCCGCAAACATCTTCTCTTTTCGGATTGCGCTGCATCACAACTCCATGGCAAACCAGGCGATAGTGGAACTCATCAATGAGCAGATGGACAATTGTAATTTTATGGATGTAATCGTGGACTCCTTCAACTCCGCCGAGGAGACAATCAACGCCATGCGAAGCCAGCACTACCCGCTGGGCGTCATTCAATACAGCAGTATGAACGCCACCCATATGGCTGGCCTGCTCCGCAGCGCACAACTCCGGCAGTCGGTGGTAAGCGTCACGTCCCCTCACGTGCTGCTCTCCAGCCAGCACCCCCTTGCCTCCCGCAGTGAACTCACGGAGGTGGACCTGGAGGGATATGCCCGCATCTATTTTATCAATGAGGACCTGAGTAACTTCATGGATTTTACCGCGCTGAACGCCAATAATTTTCAGGAGGTCAGAAAGCGGATTCTGATTGTGGAGCGGGGACAGCTTTTCCACTATCTGCGCTCTATGCGGGCATACTATATTGGCACCCATATCTGCGGCAACTGCTTAGTATACGACGGTCTGGTGGACATCCCTCTACGGGTCGGCGACGACGCCACTATTCTCACCGCTGCGGTATATGCCCCCGGCGCTAGGAAGGACCCCAACATCCTGCGCTATATCAAGCTCCTGCGGGAAGTTGCGGAGAGGAGGTAACGCCCTAGAGTGGCTATATGCCTCTTATAATACCCTGAATTCACGGTTCCTGGTATTGTCAATTTGACAATACTAATTTCCCATAACGAAAATACACCTTTTGCCTGAAATGGTTATAATAGAGATAGGCATCAGAGATGGAAAACACCTTCCAGATCCTGCTGCCCTCAGATGCGCAGCCTGTGCTGCGAGCAGAAGGAGGAATTGACTATGGGCATCAAAAAGGGTTACAAGGGTTATACTTCGTACCAATACCTCATACCGGGAAAAGACTACCATCCCTATGAGCTGGCTCCGGAATACAATATGTTTGCGGGGCACAACGAGTATCTCCCTATCTCAAAGGAGCAGGAGGAGATGGAACGGCGCATTGTGGAGACCTATCCGATGGTTTCTCTTCATGAGCATCCGTTCCTGTGCCCCAAGGACATCAACCAGATGTTTGACTACGTCCGGGAGGGCCGCTCCTTCACCGCCTACCGCGCCCTGGCCGAGTCCCAGTGGGACTGCGTGTTTGACAACCTCATGGACGGCTTCTGCGTCATCACCTCCAAGCACGGCTGGAAGTGGGATGACGTGCTTTACGACTTGGGGATGCGGCTGACCGACATCGCCCATCAGGACTTCCTGATCAAGTGCGAGAAGGTATCAGACATCTTCCGTGCAAAAGCCGAGGGCAAGGTCGCCTGGGTCCCCGTTATCGAGGGGGCGGCAATCCTCGAAAACGAGGTGGACCGGGTGGATATCCTCCACGGCTTTGGCGTGCGCCTCATGGGCATTACTTACAGCGAGTCCAACGCTCTGGGCAACGGCCTGAAGGAGGAGCGGGACGGCGGCCTTACAGCATTTGGCCGAGAGGTTGTGGAGCGTATGAACAAGGTCGGCATGGCCATCGACTGCGCCCACTGCGGCCCCCAGACCACTCTGGACACCATTGCGGCATCCGCAAAGCCCATCTTTATCACCCATGTGGGCGCAAAAGCCCTCTGGAACAGCCGCCGCCTTCAAAGCGACGAGGTGCTCAAAGCCTGCGCGGCAAAGGGCGGCGTTGTAGGCATTGAGGCCGCGCCCCACACCACCATTACTGAGAAGACCCGCACCCACAGCCTGGAGTCCTTCATGGAACATTTTGAATACATCAAGGATCTGGTAGGCATCGACCACGTGGCGTTCGGTCCGGATACCCTCTTTGGCGACCATGTGGGCCTGCATCACGTCTTCAACGCCCACATGTCCATCTCCACCGCATTCGCCAAACGCAAGCCCGACGGCACCATTGATGAATTCCCTGAGGTCCCCTATGTGAAGTATCTGGAGAACGCCAATGAGGATTCCTACAACATCCTCCGTTGGCTCATCACTCACAACTATCGGGAAGAGGATATTGCCAAAGTCATGGGCGGCAACATCATCCGTGTTCTGGAGCAGACCTGGTAAGCCCCCGCTGTTCCTACCAACCCGCAGCTGGGCGGGGAGCTGGCAAGCCTGGTCCCGTCCAGCCCTGGCGCTGATTGCAGGAGGGATAACCTTGAAAAAGAAACTTGAATTCCCTAGTATTTCCGCAGCACTCATGGCCGCATTCGTAGTCCTGGGCAGTCTCCTCATGTGTCTGCCCCACTCTTTGCCTGTGGTGTGGGAGATGGATTTCCCCACATTCTACATCATGTACGGCGGCTACTTGCTCACTATCCTTGCGTGTCTTTTCCACTCCAAAACCAACCGCTGAGAAGGGAGAAAGCCTATGAGTTCGACTATGCAGTATATTTTGATCATCTGCGTCTACTTTGGGGCTATGCTGGGAATTGGAGTGTTTTTTAGCAAGAAAAACAATACGAAATCCGACTATTTCCTGGCAAAGGACAAGCTGCCCCCGGCAGTGATCGCCTTTTCCTTTTCCGCCACTCAGATGAGCGGCAGCTCCTATCTGGGCTGCGTCGGCTCCATGCACTCCATGGGCCTTGCCTATGCGCCCGTCAGCATCACCTCTGCCGCCGCGCCCTGGTTCTGCTACGTCCTGGTCGGGGACCGGGTATGCAAAATCTCCAGCCGCTTAAAGTGCATGACCATCAGCGACCTCTTCGAGGAGCGCTTCGGGAAACGGACGGGGCTGGCCTCATCGCTCATTATGATTATCGCCATTGTGCCGGTGCTGACCGCGCAGCTAAAAGCCGCAGGCACCGCCTTTGAAACCATCATCGGCATCCCCTATCTGACCACCATTCTGGTGTTCGGCGTCATCGTTATCATTTATACCCTAGTGGGCGGCATGTTCGCTGTGGCCTGGACTGATTTGATCCAAGGCGTCCTCATGATGCTTGGCATGGTTATGCTGGTTCCCATTGTTCTGGGGGCCACAGGCGGCATCGCCGGGGCTTATGCCAGCTTCACCACCAACAATCCCACCATGGCCACCTTCGACGGAGGAGGAAAACCATTACTCTGGATTATTTCCGGCTTCCTTGTTTACGGATTCTATCAGATTGGCGGCCAGCCCGCCGCTATCACCCGTTTCCAGACCACTACTCAGCCGGAGAAGCTGAAAAAATCTCTGGTCTGGTCGGTTCTGTTCCAGAGTGTGGTGTATACTGGCGTCAGCACCCTGGGGATCTGTTCCATGGCCCTGTTCCCTGATCTGGCCGCCCCCGACATGGCCCTGCCCAACCTTATCTCCCACTTCCTGCCCCCACTGCTGGGCGGCGTGGTGCTGGCCGCAGCCTTGGGCGCCATGATGTCCACGATTGACTCCGTACTGCTGATGGCCAGTTCCCTCTTTGTAAACAACATCTGGGGCAAGACCCTGAAGAAGCCCAATGACGATAAGGCAGCCATTCACGTGGGCCGGATTGTCGTCGTCGTTCTGGGCCTCCTGGGCACTCTATTCGCCATCAATCCCCCGGACGCCATTCTTTGGCTGGTTACCATGGGCTTCAGCCTCATGGCCGGCGCTTTCACTTTCCCGCTGCTTTTGGGTGTATGGGTGAAAGGTCTGACCCCTGCCGGCGGCTTCTGGGGCATGGTCGCCGGGGCTGTCTCCACAGTGATATGGTATGTCATGGGCTACAACATGTACGGCAACCTTAACGACTTCGTCTGGGGCATCTGGCCCGCCGTTATCGGCTCCCTGGTGTCTCTGGTTGTTCTGCTGGCAGTCTCCAAGTTTACCTCTCCCCTACAGCAGGAGCAGTTGGATATCATTTTCGAGGAGGAAGATGTGTCCAGCCGCGCGTGAACCGCAGAGAAAGGAGGTCGCTGTGGAAATTGATTGCACCAGTCTCCGGTTTTCCCCGGAGGATGCCGCCCAACTGAGCCGGACGGAGAATAACGGACTGCTAGGCAAGGCGGTGGATTTTCTGCGGGGCGGTCCGCCAGATATAGAAATTCTTTCCTCCAAGCAATTCTATTACCCCTACTACTGGATTCGGATGTGCATGCAGCTCCCTCCTTCCAAACGGGCCCAGAACCGCGCTATAGAGACCGCCATGACTGTGGACGGTGTATTTGGTACGGTTCAGGGCATAGAGGGGACTCCACAGACGGAACAGATGGATGTTCCAGCTCACCAAGTCGCCCGCCTCAACTGTTCTCAACGTCAGGCCATCGAACGGGTGCAGGAATTTGTCCGGCAATTTATCTATCGCAAATATCGCTCCTATCCATCCTTTGATTCCATTGATGCTGGTTTGGTGTATAAGCCGCTGTACGCTGTCGACTGCCGGAAGCGGGGAAAGCAGTACTACCAAATCGTGGACGGAGAGATGGGAAGTAAGGACTATGTGCTGGACATCCGCTATTCTAAAGTGGTCTTCTGCGCTCCTGAGCCCTGAGCGTTTCAGCGGAACCATCCATAAAATCGCCTTCCAGCAAACAGGCTGCTCCACTCCGGCGGTACCTCCGCTGGAATGGGGCAGCTTGTTTTTCCATCCCCTATGCCGTACCTTCTCCCCTCTGAAGCGACTAAAGGACAAGCCGCTCCGCATAAGCTGTTGCGAAAGGCGGGGTGATATGGCTTGCAGACACAGGCGCTGTGCAAAAGCATTTTCAAGGATGGCCGCACGGAAACGACCAAGGAGAATTTTACACGCAAGCTAACGGAACTGATTAATCAGCTGGAGCGGGGCAAACAGACGCCCAAATAATATGGCAAGCCATTTCTTGCGTGCTGGCCGCACACCGGAAATGGCTTGTCCCGTTTTTAGGGAGATAGGACTATGAAAGCTGCAATCTACTGCCGTTTATCCGAAGAAGACAAAAACAAGCGGTTTGAGACCGACGACAGCAACAGCATTCAGAATCAAAAGGCCATGCTGCTGCAATACGCAATGGAACAGGGGTGGGAAGTTTATAACCTTTACAGCGATGATGACTACGCAGGTTCTGACCGCAGGCGGCCCGAATTTAACCGCCTGCTGGAGGACGCCAAGGCCCACCGTTTTGACATTGTTCTTTGTAAAACTCAGTCCCGCTTCACCCGTGAGCTGGAGTTGGTAGAGAAGTACATTCACGGCCTCTTCCCGATCTGGGGCATCCGTTTTGTCAGCATCGTGGACAACGCCGACACCGCCAACAAGGGCAATAAAAAGTCCCGTCAGATCAACGGGCTGGTCAACGAGTGGTATCTGGAGGACATGTCAGAGAACATCCGCAGCGTCCTCACCAGCCGGCGGCAAAACGGTTTTCACATCGGCGCCTTTGCCCTCTACGGCTACAAGAAAGACCCCGACCAAAAAGGCCATCTGCTCATTGATGAGGAAGCTGCCGCCGTTGTACGGGAGGTGTTTACCCTATTTTCCCAGGGCTACGGCAAGACGGCCATCGCCCGGATGCTTAACGATCGTGGGATTCCAAACCCTACTGAGTACAAACGGCTCCACGGCTTGCGCTACCAGCAGCCCAAACAAAAAAACAGTACCCTCTGGAAATACTTCACCATCTCCAATATGCTTACAAATGAGATGTATACCGGCAATATGGTGCAGGGCAAGTATGGCAGCGTATCCTATAAGACCAAACAGAACCGGCCACGGCCCCAAAACGATTGGTATCGCGTGGAGGGGACACACGAGCCAATTATAGACCGCCCCCTCTGGGACCGGGTACAGGCCATGATTGCGGAGCGGGCTAAGCCCTTTGACTGTGGCAAAGTGGGGCTGTTCGCCCGGAAAGCCAGGTGCGCCAACTGCGACTATACCATGCGCTCCTCCCAAAATCGCGGGCGGCACTATCTCCAATGCTCCAACCGCCATGTGGCAAAGGACGCCTGCATCGGCTC
>CATIYU010000105.1 GCA_949739085.1 uncultured Eubacteriales bacterium
AGCACCACCTCCAGGCTCTCCCCGGGCAGGCCGCTCTTGGCGAACCGGGGGGCCTGACGGGTGGGGGTGGCGAAGTGGGTGTTGCCCCAGCCGCCCTTGCCGCCCCGGCAGAGGATAAAGGGCTCGTCCCCGGACATATCCTGGATGATATCGTTGGTCTCCGCGTCCCGGACCAACGTGCCCCGGGGGACGCGGATGGTCAGGGACTTGCCGTCCTTGCCGCTTTTGCGCTGGCCCATGCCGTCTACGCCGTTCTCCGCCGTGTATTTCCGCTTGTAGCGGAAGTCCATGAGGGTGGAGAGGTTGTCGTCCACCTGGAGGATGATATGTCCTCCAGCGCCGCCGTCACCGCCGTCGGGCCCGCCCGCGGCTACATACTTCTCCCGGTGGAAGGAAACGCACCCGTTGCCGCCGTTCCCGGCCCGCACGGTGATTCTCGCTTTATCAATAAAGGCCATAGTGGCTCCTTTCTGTCTCGCTGACCCTGTATCATATTGTGTGGCAAATAAGGAGAAAACATACGGCGGCCCCGCCCTTGCGGGACCGCCCGCGCCGTGGTATACTGTCCTAGAGCTGGCGCATGACCTCCCCGATGGGGGCGCTGATGGTCAAATCCGCGCCCGCGCCGGGAAGCTGGGACTTATTGATGACTACCAGCCGGGTTCCCCGGTAGTAGCGCACCAGCCCCGCCGCCGGGTAGACGGTGAGGGAGGTGCCGCCGATGATGAGCACCTCCGCCTGCCGGATGGCGGAGACGGATTTTGCCAGCACGTCCTGGTCCAAGCCCTCCTCGTAGAGCACCACGTCGGGCTTGATGATCCCGCCGCAGCGGCACCGGGGGACGCCCGCGCTGTTCTGGACCGCCTCCACGCCGTGGAACGCGCCGCATCTGGCGCAGTAATTGCGCAGGACGCTGCCGTGGAGCTCCAGAACGTTTTTGCTACCCGCCTTCTGGTGGAGGCCGTCGATATTCTGGGTGATGACGGCCCGGAGCTTCCCCAGAGCCTCCAGCTCCGCCAGCTTGAGGTGGGCGGGGTTGGGCTCCGCGTCCAGACAGAGCATCTTGTTGCGGTAGAAGCGGAAGAACTCCTCCGGGTTCTCCTCGTAAAAGCTGTGGCTGAGGATAGTTTCCGGCGGGTAGTCGTACTGCTGGTGGTAGAGGCCGCCGGTGCTGCGAAAGTCGGGGATGCCGCTCTCGGTGCTGACCCCGGCCCCGCCGAAAAAGACGGTATTGCCGCTCTGGGCAATCCAATCCTTCAGGGTTTTCACTTCGTCTGACATGGGAATCCCTCCTGTTTTCTCCCATACATTCTATATTATAAGGAGTATACTGGCATGAATATTCAGATTTTTGGCTCCTCCAAGTGCTTTGACACGAAAAAGGCCCAGCGGTGGTTCAAGGAGCGGCGCATACAGTTCCAGTATATAGACCTCCCCAAGAAGGGCTTTTCCCCCGGGGAGTACCGCTCCGTGCGGCAGAAGCTCAGCTTCGAGCAGCTGGTGAACACCCAGTGCAGGGCGTACCAGGACCTCTACATGGCCTATATCACCCCGGAGGCGGCGGAGGAGAAGCTCTTTGACAACCCCCAGCTCTTCAACACGCCGGTTGTGCGCAACGGGAAATTTGTCACCGTGGGCTTCTGCCCGGAGGTGTGGGAAACCTGGGAGTAGCCCGCGCCTATTTTTCCCGGTATCCCTTCACTGCTGCGGCGGCTCCCAGCAGGATAAGTCCCCAGGAGAGCGCGGGCAGCAGCCCCTCGTCCAGAACCGTCACGTTGGGCATGTTGGACACAATCCATGCGGCCATGTAGCTGGTGCAGCGCACAATCACTCCGGCGAGGAACAGCCCTACGCCTATAACAATTTTTTTCATACCCGCGTCACTCCGTAAAGTGGGTGTGGTTGAAGATGTGGTCCTCGCAGAAGCAGTGGTAGCCCGCGCACTTGGAGCAGTAGCGGAACTGGAGGTTGGGGTACTCCGTGTCCGTGCGGCCGCAGACGGAGCACTTGTGGTTGTAGCCCTTCTGCCGCTGCTGCTCCTTGACGGCCCTGCGGAACTGCACCGCCTCGGGGCGGCGGCGGACCCGGGCCCGGTCCACCCGCTGCTGGAAGTCCGGAGAGAAGAAGATCAGCAGGTTCAGGAGGGCCACAACGGGCAGCAGGGCCATGCCCCAGTACCCGGCGGCGATGGACTGGATAACGCTGAGGGCGTAGAGGGCGGCCTCCAGAATGGCCAGCCACTTCATTTTAATGGGAATGATGAAGTAGATGTTGATGATGGTATCAGGATAGGTGAGGGCGTAGGCAAAAAAGAGGGCCGTATTGACGTAGCTGGCCCCCAGGATGGGCAGAGATACGCCGTCAATAAAATAGGCCAGAATGGCGGCCAGGGCGGTCAGCAGCACGCCGCTGAGGTAGTAGATGGTGAACTTGGCGCTGCCCCAGAGCTGCTCCAGCGTGGAGCCCAGCCAGTAGTAGAAGAAGAGGGAGACAATCAGCCAGAATCCGCCGCTGGTGGGGGCCAGGGCGTAGGTCACCAGCCGCCAGACCTGCCCGTGGAGGACGGCCTGGGCGTCCATCATCAGAAATTGGAGCAGCAGGCCGGACCGGTCGAAGATGCTCAGGAGATAGATGGCGGCGTTGGCGGCCACGATGAAGCGCATCAGGTTGGGGATACCCAGCCGGGGGTGTAGAGCGCAGAAGCGGTCTATGGCGTCGTTCAGCTTTCTCAAGGGAAGATTCCTCCAGTTTTTTTGGTAGTGGGTCTATTGTACTCCAACAGAGGGGAAAAGTCATCAAAAATATTTGAATATTTTGGGAAAGGGAGCTGGCGGCGGCGCGGCGGAGAGAAAGAGACTGCGGTTTTTGCACCGCAGCCTCTTTTTCGCGTGTCAAGCGGGCTTACGCGCCCTCTGTCAGAGCGCCAACCAGAGATTCCAGCTGCTCGTAGGTGACAGAACCCACGGCGTTGTAGACGATCACGCCGTCCTGATCCAGAATAACGGTCTGGGGCAGCATGGTGGAGCCGCCGTAGGCGGCCAGGACGCCGCAGCTGTCCAGGGCAAAGGGGATGGCGTAGCCGTAGTTGGCCAGATAGGCGTCCACGTCCTCTGTGACCAGGCTGGAGTGGACGGCCACTACCGCCACGCTGCCGCCATAGTCGCGGAAGAGTTGGTCAAAATAGGGCAGCTCCGCTACGCAGGGGCCGCACCAGGTGGCCCAAAAGTTGATGACCGTCACCGTACCCCGGGTGTCCGAGAGGGTGAAATCGCCGCCGCCGTAGAGGGGCACGGTAAAATCGGGACCCAGATCGCCCACCTCATTGCCCACGGGGGCTTCCGGCGGGGCGGCCTCCACCGGCGCGTCCGCCGCGTCTGGGGCGGGGGGTTCCCCGGTGAGCAGATTGTAGTAAGCCAGCGCCGCAGCAAGCACGGCCAGGGCGGCGCACCAGGCGATGTAGCGGTTCCGGCCCAGCCTGCCGGGGGAATCCCCCTGTCTGGGGGCCCGGAGGGTGACGCCGCCAGCCCGGAAGGAGATGGCGGCGGCGGGGCAGGCGTCCACACATCCGGCGCAGTGGATGCACTCGCGGCCGCCCACATGGCGGACGTCCATCTTACAGCGGTCCACGCACAGGCCGCAGTGGGTGCATTTGGAGGCATCCACCTTCACGCCCACCAGGTTCAGCCGGGCGAAGAGTCCATAGATAGCGCCAAGAGGGCAGAGAAAGCGGCAGAAAACCCGGTAGACAAAGACGCTGGCGCCAAAGATGAGCACCATTATGACGAACTTCCAGGTGAAAAGGAAGTTCAGCATGGAAAACCGGCTGGCGTTGGCGGGGTTCGCCAGGAGGCCAATAGCCCCCTGGAAGGTCCCGGCGGGGCAGATGTACTTGCAGAAGGCCGGGACGGGGTAGCGCTGGGCCGCGTACCACAGGGGGATGAGCGCCACAAATACCGCCAGAATCACATACTTCAGGAGGGACAACGCCCGGGTGGCCCGGCTCTTTTGCAGCTTGGGCGTGGGGATTTTGTGCAGGAGCTCCTGTATCAGACCCATGGGGCACAAAAAACCGCAGATGGTGCGCCCCAGCGTTAGGCCCAGCAGCAGCAGAACGCCCAGCATATACAGGGGGGCCCGGGTCCCCGACGAGGCCAGGGCGTTTTGCAGGGCCCCCAGCGGGCAGGCCCCCACCGCCCCGGGGCAGGAGTAGCAGTTAAGACCCGGGACGCAGAGCGCTTTTGTACTGCCCGCGTAGATCTCGCCGCTTATGTAGCCCTTGAGGTGCGCGTTATACAGCAGCGCCGCGTATACCTGAATGAGCCTGCGCCGGGTGGGCAGGCGGTTTTTTATCCAACTGGCAGCTTTCATCCCTTCAACCCCCATCCGATGGCCCTCAGCCCAGGCCGATGCATTCCGTGCAGATGTTGGCCGCCTTGACCAGCACGTCCCGGAGGCCGCCGTTGAGAACGCCCAGGACAATGAGAACAGCGGCGGCGGCATAGAGCGCCAGGCGCAGGCCCCTTGTTCCGGCATTCCCCAGTTCCGTTCGGGGCGCGGCTTTGGGAGGTGTTCTCCCGCGGCGGACGCTCTGTTGTCCCGCCGCGGCCTGGAGGACCAGCCCCGCCGCAGCCAGCGCCAGATAGGCGAAGAGCGCGGGGGAGATGGCCGCCAGACGGTCCGCCACGATCTCCCAGGAATATACGGGCTCAATGCGCTCGCCGGAGGCGGTGAAGTTTTCCGGGCTGTTGCCGGTAAGGCAGACGTCCGCCGCCTGCCAGCACAGCAGCAGGCACACGGCGGCGGTCGCCGCCGCTAGGACCAGGCGCAGAACGCGCAGGGCGCGGGCCATGAGATCTCCCCCTTTTTCCATACAGCTTTCCCACATTATACTGCCGGAAGCCCTGTAATGCAAGGGGGAGTGCAGGCGGCGGGCTCGCGAATCCGCCCAAAATTTTTGGTTTGTGGGGGCCGCCCTTTGTCACTCAACATATTGACAGGCCGGTCCCTTTCCCGTATCATGGGACGCAGCTATTTCTTCGGCCAGATCAGCCGGGAGAGATAGAAATACAGGGAATTTGGAGGAAATGAACCATGAAACGCAGGTCTCTGCTTGCTTTTCTTCTCCTGTTGATTCTGTGCCTGGCCGCCTGCGGGGGAGGGCCGGACGGGAACGGAGGGGAACAGGCCGCGCCCAGGGAGGACTTCCCCGCCGCCGCTGTTGGAACCGGACTGGGCGACGGCATCGCGGACTTCACCTTTACAGCCTATGACGGCAAAACCTACAGCCTCTACGAGACCCTGGAGGAGAAAAAGATGGTCCTCATCAACCTGTGGGCCAGCTGGTGCGGTCCCTGCCGGGCCGAGTTCCCCTATATGCAGACCGCGTATGAGGCGTACCAGGACGATGTGGAGATCTTTGCCCTCTCCTGTGAGGCGGGGGATACCAGCGAGGTTCTCCGCGCCTACGCGGAGAGCATGGGCCTGACCTTCCCTGTGGGCCGGGATACGCCTAAGCTGCTGGAGGAGAGCTTCCGGACCGGTTCGGTCCCCACCTCCGTGGTGGTGGACCGCTTTGGCGTCATATGCTTTATTGCGTCCGGCGCGGTCCCGTCCCAGGAGGCGTTCCAACAGCTCTTCGACGTCTTTACGGCAGAGGACTATACGGAATCCGTCCTGCTCCCGGATGGCCTCCCCGCGAAGCGCCCCGATGTGGAGCCCGAGGACCCCGCCGAATTGGCCGCCGTTCTGGGGGAGGGCCTCACCTATGTGAACCCGGACGGCGGGCATACCTGGCCCCTCGCCTTGGAGGACGGCTGTGCGGCCTCCACCAACGCCGCTCAGAGCGCCACTGTCTCCGCCCTCCATGTGGAGCTGGCCGCCGCTGCCGGGGACGTGTTTGCGGTGGATTACGCTGTCTCCAGCGAGGCGGGCTTTGACTTTATGACCATCTCTGTCAACGGCGAAGTGGTGAAGTGCGCCAGCGGCCAGCAGGACTGGTCTACCGCCTTCTACACCTTCGAGGAGGCCGGGGATTACACGGTGACCCTGGCCTACGAGAAGGACGGGACCGGCGACGGCGGCAGCGACGGGGCGTACTTCAAGAACGTCCGCCTCCTCTCCGGGGACGAGGCCGCAACCCTGCGGGCCAGCCTGCCCGTCTGCCCCTACGCGGCGGAGACTACCCTTACCGTGACCAGCCCCGGCGCGGAGGAGGTGGTTATCAGCGACCCCAGCGGCGCGCTGGAGAGCGCCTTTGGAGACGCCCGGTGGTATATCATCCCCGGCCCCGCCGCCAGCTTCTCCGCCACTCTGGCCGAGGGCCTGAACGCCGGATGCGCCAGCTTCCTCAGCGGTAGCGGCGGCAGCGCCGTCCTCTCCGACTGCGTGGCGGACGGGAAGTACGTGTTTACGGTCAGCGAACCCACGGGGATTGGCTATGCGGCCCTTCTGCCCTCCATGTCCAGTGAGCCGCTTACGATCTTTTTCTTCAATGGCGAGGCAAATCTGAACGCCTTCCTGGCCCGGAACTTCACCGGGGCCAACGGCGTCCTGTCCGCCACTTGGAAGTATGCCAGCGGCGCGGCTCCCGCGTCCACCGCGGTCAGCGAGGGGGCGGACGCCCTGGAGGAGGGAAAGGTCCTCTACTACCTGGTGTTCGTTGACCAGGACGGCGCGCCTGTGGAGGGGGTTACCGTCAATATCTGCGACGACAGCTCCTGCACCCCCATGCAGTCCGGCGCGAACGGCGTGGCGGCCTTTGCCTATCCCCCCTTTGGCTACCATGTTCAGGTCCTCCAGGTTCCGGACGGCTATGAGTACGATCTATCCACAGAAACCTATCTGAGCGAAGAGGGCGGCGTCACAGAGCTTGTTGTGAACAAGAAGTAAAAAGACAAAAAGCCCATAGATAAGGAGCGGCACAGCGGAAGCTGCGTCGCTCCTTTTTCATAGGAGACGGAACGGGGGGTTCACACCCTGTCCATGCGCTATACGCAGTAGAGCGCGATGCAGATATATTGCAGGATGCTGCCAGCCAGCACGAACAGGTGCCAGACAAAGTGCCTGTAGCGCTTCTGGGACTTGTAAAAGACGATTCCCGCCGTATACGCCACGCCGCCCCCCGTCAGGAGCGCCAGGCCCAGCGGCGGCAGGGCTTCGATTATCGCTCCAAGCGCCAGCACCACCAGCCAGCCCATCAGGGCGTAGAGGACCAGGGAGAGCTTGTCGAACCGCTTGAGGTCAATGGCGTTGAGGGTGATGCCCACCACCGCCAGGGTGGTGTTGGTGAGAAAGAGCATCCAGCCCGTCCGGCCCCCCACCACCAGCAGGGACATGGGGATATAGGTGCCCAGAATGAGGATGAAAATGGAGCAGTGGTCCATCACCCGCAGGGCCCGCTTTACCGCCGGGGTGCGCACAGCGTGGTATACCGCCGAGGCGGTGTACAGCAGCACCAGGCTGACTCCGTAGGCCGCCAGACTGAAGACGGTTTTCGGCGACCCGGACAGAATCCCCCGCGCCACCAGCGGGGCCGCCCCTGCCGCCGCCAGCAGCGCACCTACGCCGTGGGAAATGGTGTTGGCCAGTTCCTCGCCCGCAGTCTGGGGCCGGGATAATTTTTTCTCTGCCATAGCGGTCTCCTTTCCAGAAGGCCCCGGAGGGCCTGTCAAGCACATACCTAATATTCGATATTATTATATATCGCTATCGATAATATGTCAAGCGCCTTGCCGGGATTATTCTTTGATTTTTTATATTGCATTATGCAGGAAATTCGGCTATACTAAAAAGGGGCGCACACTGTGCGTCCCTTTGGAAAAAACAAACGAAATAAGGGGGGAGCCCTATGAATAACGATACGGCGGCCTCCGCCCGGCGGCTGGCGGAGTGGATGGAGGCGCTGGAGCGGTTCAGCCTGCCGGATTGGGAGGCCCTGCCCCAGCTGGACCTGTACATGGACCAGGTGGTGCTCCTGCTCACCCGGTATCTGGAGCCCATGTACGCCGGGGAGGACGAGCGGTTCATCACCGCCAGCATCATCAATAACTACGTGCGCATGAAGGTAATGCCGCCGCCGGTGAAGAAAAAGAACTCCCGGGCCCACATCGCCTACCTGGTCATTATCTGCGCCCTCAAGCAGAGCCTGAGCATCTCCCAAATCCAGCAGCTGCTGCCGGAGGACCGGGAGGAGGGAGCTGTGCGGGCGCTGTATACGGAGTTTGTGGGGCGGTTCCGGGACGCGGCGGCGTTCGTCTGCCGGAGCCCCCGGGCTCCAGAGCGCAGCGCCCTGGAGGATGGCGGCGGACTGGCGATGACCGCCGCCATCCTATCGGTCCTCTCCAAATCCCTTACAGATTTCCTGCTGTACGAGGAGGACGGGGAGGAGGATTAGCGCCGCCCGGCGCTCTGCGGGACGCGGGCTGTCTCCTTCATGGCCACTGAGCAGGCCAGGTCCCCCAGCACGTTGCAGCAGGTGGCCCCCATGTCGCAGAGGGTGTTGACGCTGATGTACACCCCCATCACCCCGGCGGGGAGTCCGGCGATGGCGGCCAAGGCGGCGAAGGAGGCGATGGCTCCGCCGGGCACCCCCGGCGTGCCGATGCTCAGCAGGGTGTTGCTCAGCAGCACTACCGCCAGCATTCCGAAGCTGATCTCCACGCCGCAGGCGTTGGCGAAGAAGACGATCATAAAACTCATGACAATGCTCACCGCGTCCATGTTGATGGTGGCCCCCAGGGGCAGCGCCAGGCTGGAGACCTCGTTGGGGACCCCCAGCCCGTCGGCGCAGCGCTTGCTGATGGGCAGAGTGGCGGAGCTGGAGCAGGTGCCAAAGGCGTTGAGGGCCGCCGGGAGGACCTTGAGGAAGAAGGTTTTGACGCTACACTTGCCCAATACCTTCACGATGCCGCCGTAGACAATGAGGCTGTAGAGGAACATGGTCAGGTAGAGTGCCGCCAGCACCGCCCCCAGGGCGATGATGGTGTCCGTGCCGTTGGCGCAGATGACGGAGGCGATGGAACAGAACACGCCCACGGGGGTGAAGTACATCACCACAGAGATGATCTTTACGGAGATGCCGTTTACCGCCTCTGTCAGGTCCACGAAGGGCTTCGCTTTCTCCCCCAGGGCCAGACAGGCGGCACCCACGATGATGGCGAACACCAGCACTTGCAGCATGTCGCCGTTGGCGAAGGCGGCGGCGGGGTTGGCGGGGATGAGGTTTTTCACCGTGTCCAGCAGGCTGGTGAAGGGGGTGGCCTCCACGGCGGACTCCACCATCTCGATAACCACGCCCTGCCCCAGCCCCAGGGCTTTGGGCAGGAACAGCCCCAGCAGGCTGGCAAACAGGGTGGTGGCGGTGAAATACACCACGGACTGGGCCCCGATGCGCCCCGTGGCGGAGACGCTGCCGATGCTGTGGATGCCCACGATGAGGGAGCAGAACACCAGGGGGTAGATCATCATGCGCAGGGCGTTCATGTACAGCCCGCCCACCAGGTCGATGGCTGGCAGCAGGAATTCCATGCGGCCCGGGATGACGAGACCGGCGGCAATGCCCAGCAGCAGGCCCAGAAAAATCGCCAGGGTAATGTTGAGCGTTTTCTTGGTTTTCATCTGAAAATCTCCTCTTTTTCCTGAAAATAATAAAATGCCCGTCTTCCATAACAGAAGACGAGCATGATATACCCGTGGTACCACTTCTCTTCGCCCCGGCGGGCCGAAGCCGCCGGAACCTCATAGGCATCCAACAATGCCCCCCGCTGTAACAGGCGGACCTGTCGCGCCCTGGCAAAAGCTCGGGCGCGCTGCTCTGGAACCATGTTCACCTGCTTCCGGCCTGTCTCCTCTCAGCATACGGAGACTCTCTGTAAGGCGTTCCAGAGGCGCCCGCTCCAGGGAGCGGGACCCCGGCGGCTGCGCCGCCCAAGCTACTCTTTCCTTCATCGCGTTTCACGCTTATGAAACTGTGGCTTATTATAGGCGGCGGCGGTGGATTTGTCAAGAAAAAATTTTCCGGGCTTCCGGCGGCAGATCTCCCTGGGGCTCCGGGAAGCGGATGCGGATTTCCAGCCTGTCCCCGGCGTATTGGGCGGCAATGGTTCCGTTCATCCGCTCCACCAGGGCCTTGGCGATGGCCAGGCCCAAACCGGTGGAGTTCCGGGCCGCCTCCACGGAGAAGAAGCGGTCGAAGAGCCGCCCCACCTCCACCTCGTTCAGGCCGGGGGCGGTGTTGGAGAAGACGGCCTCCCCGTCCGCCAGGAGGGCCACCTCCAGGTCGCCGCCGCTATACTTCAGGGCGTTGCTCATAATGTTGCCGAACACCCGGGAGAGGGCGGCCCGGTTGAGGGGCCGGACCACCTTCGCCGCCGGAATGCGGATATCCGGCGTGATGCCCCGGGCGGTAAGAGCGCCGTAGAAGGCGGCCAGGCTCTCCTCCAGGGCGTCGTTGAGGCACAGGGGCTCCAGGGGCAGATCTTCCTCCAGGGAGAGGGTCACCGAGTAGCGCAGCAGCTCCTCTGTCAGCTGGCCCATGGCGTCTGCGCGGTTCCGGATCAGGGCCAGATACCGCGCCGCGTTCTCCGTGTGCTCCTCTCGCTCCAGCAGGTCCAGGTAGCCTCGGACGGCGGTGAGGGGGGTGCGCAGGTCGTGGGAGATGTTGGTCACCGCCTCTTTCAGCTCCCGGTCGCCGTTCTGGTACTGCCACCGCTGGTCCCGCAGAATCCGCAGGTGGCTGTTGAGCAGGGAGGCCAGGCGGCGGACGCGGCGGTCTCGGGTGGGACTGGAGAGGAGGTTGTTGGTGTCCTGGGAGAGAAGCGCCCCAAGAGCCTGGACGATTTCGTCCAGGCTCTTCCACATGAGATAGATTTTCAGGAGCAGGGCCGCCAGCGCCGCCGCCAGCAGGGCTGTGAGCATCCAGGGGAGCATATTGCCGCCTCCGTTATTTCAAATCCTTCTTCTGAAAGAGAGCCGCCCCCACCCCCGCGCTGACGGCCAGGGCGCACAGGCTGGCCAGAGGCAGATACCAGGGGCAGGCGTCCGCCTTGGCCGCCAGCTGCACCGCCTGGCACCCCGGCAGCAGGTATATCAATTCGCAGACGGCCCGCCAGGGCCCCTGGACGTACCCCGGGTTGGGCTGGGCCTCCTGGAGGAGAATCCGGCCGTTTTCCACATACTCCCGGGCGGGAATCATCTCCGGTTCCGTCAGCCGGGAGTTGAGGTAAATCCCCAGAAACAGCAGGATATAGGCCAGGAAAATGCAGGCGACGGCGGAGACCGCCCTGTTTTGAATCAGCATGGCGGCCAGAGTGAAGAGGCCCGCCAGGGCGGCGGTCATGAGAAAGGCGCAGAGGGTGAACCACAAAACCGCCCCCAGCTCCATCTGGAACCAGCCCATCAGGGGAACCCCCACCGCCAGCATGGGGACAATGTACCCCAGGCACAGAAGGACCCCCGCCCCGGCACAGGCGGCGAGATTGGCCAGGTAGATGGCGCTTCTGGAGTGGCCCGCCAGGATTTTGTTGCGGATGGTCCCGCAGCTGTACTCCACGCCCAGAAAGAGGGCGCAGAAGGCGGAGAGCACAACCCCCGCTACCAGGACGAAAATAAAGTACCGGTTGTCCAGGCTCAGGACGATGCCCATACTCCGGGCGCTGAGGTACCCGGCGGCGGCCTC
Organism: uncultured Eubacteriales bacterium; assembly: GCA_949739085.1. The sequence continues at coordinate 11,675 of CATIYU010000105.1, forward strand.
GAACACGCCAACGCCCGCCATCACCGCCATGGAGGCCCAGAAGGCCGCGCTCTTCCGGAGCCGGAGAAAATTAGCGCTCAAAAGAAGCCTCATGCGCCGCCCCCTACTTCAGGTCCTTACGCCGGAAGAGGGTCAGCCCCCCGCTGGTGAACAGGACGGTCAGCGCCGCCGCCAGGGCCATCATCCGTCCAGGTTTTTCAAATCTCAGGTTAAAGTACTGGTCGGCCTGCCCTGTGGGGAGCAGGTCGTACACAAATTCATATGCCGCCCGCTCCGCCCCCTCCAGATACTGGGGGTTGGGCTCTAGATGGTCCTCCACCTCCCCGTTTATGGAGAGGGAATAGGAGCTGATCTCCGGCGGGGCTTTCAGCCGCCCGTATACCGAGACGGCGGCGGCGGTCAGCAGCAGCACCGCCATCATGGAGATCACCGCCGCAGACGCTTTCCGGCTGCACAGCATGGTAGCCAGCATGAGGATCGCGCAGTAGGCGGCGGTCATCAGCACAGAGCCCAGCAAACAGAGCAGGACCGTCTTTGTGCCCACCGTCATCCAGCCAATGAGGGGAATGCCCACGACGGCGCTGGAGAGCATATAGGCGGCGCTGAACGCCAAGGCTGCGGCGAAGCTGGCAATGAAGTTGGCCAGATAGATGGACGTCCGGCTGTGGCCGATGGCGATTTTGTTGCGGATAGCGCCGTCACTGTACTCAGTGCCGAAAAAGAGGGGAATAAAAATAGACATAAGGAGGCCGGTGAACTGGACCCAGCCAAAAAACACGGAGTCCAAGGAAACCGGGAATCCATACTGCTGGTGCTCCTGGAACCGGGTCACGCACATGAACGCGCCGAAGGCGAAGCTGATGACCAGCGTACCCCAGAAAAGAAACGTTTTCCGCAGGCGGAAGAAATTGGCGCTGAGCAGGTTACGCACGGTCCCCACCCCCCACCAGATTGATAAAGAAGCTCTCCAGACTTTCGTCCCGCTCCTGCATGGAGAGGACCTCGCAGCCCTCCTTGGCCAGGGCCAGGGTGAGCTGGGAGACGTTCACCTGGGCGAACACGTCCGCAGTCCGCTCTGAGAGAATTTTGTACTCCACCCCCATGCCGTCCAACACCCGGGCCAGGGCCCCGGCGTCCGTCACCTCCACCCGGGCGCACTTCCGGCAGGCCGCCTCCAGCTCCGCCGCGCTGAGCTCCTTGACCATCCGCCCGGCGTCGATAAACCCATAATGGGTGGCCAGCCGGGCCAGCTCGTCGAGGATGTGGCTGGAGATGAGGAACGTGATCCGCCGCTCCCGGTTCAGCTTCAAAATCAGTTCCCGAATCTCAATGATGCCCTGGGGGTCCAGGCCGTTGACCGGCTCGTCCAGCACCAGGAAGTCCGGGTTCCCGGCCAAAGCCACGGCGATGCCCAGCCGCTGCTTCATGCCCAGGGAGAAATTCCGGGCCTTTTTCTTTCCCGTGTCCTCCAGGCCCACCAGCCTGAGCAGATCGGGGATGCCCGCGTCGTCGGGCAGGCCCAGCACCTGGTACTGCTCCTTCAGGTTGTCCGCCGCCGTCAGGTCCAGGTAGATGGAGGGGGTCTCCACCACCGCGCCTATCCTCCGGCGGGTGCGGTGGATGGCCCGGTCCCGGTTCTCCACGCCGTAGAGGGCGAAACCGCCGCCTGTGGGCTCCTGCAAGCCGCAGATGAGCCGGATGAGGGTGGTTTTGCCAGCGCCGTTGCGGCCCACCAGGCCGTAGATAGCCCCCTTGGGCACGTTCATAGCGAGGCCGTCCAGGGCCTTGAAGCTGCCGTAGCTCTTGGAAAGGCCCCTGGCGGTCAGTACATATTCCATGGAAAAACCTCCTTTGCCGCATGGTTCTGTTGCGGTGATAGCGGGATGATAGCGGAAAAGGGTTAAGAAAGCGGTAAAGGAAGCGGTAAAGAAATGGTATAGATTATTCCTCCCGCAGTTTGAAGCCGATGCCCCAGACCGCCTCGATATAGTCCTTCCCGTCCGCCTCCCGCAGCTTTTTCCGCAGGTTGCTGACGTGGATTTTCAGGGAGCTCTCGGTGCAGTCCGGGGTGTCGGCGCTGATGCGGTCCAGGAGGACGGATTTGGCGATGACCTGGGAGGGGTTTTGCAGTAGCAGCTTCAAAATAGCGTATTCCGTGCGGGTGAGGCGGACCTGACGGCCGGACGCGGCGGCGGTGCGGGAGGCGGGGTCCAGGCGTAGGCTGCCGTAGACGAGGCCGCTGCCCCCAGGGGCGGCGCTCCGCAGGGCCACGGCGACGCGGGCCAGCAGCTCCCGGGTGTCAAAGGGCTTGGTCATGTAGTCCGCCGCGCCGCCCAGCAGCAGGGCCACCTTGCCGTCCACGGCGGCCTTGGCGCTGAGGACGATGACGGGGACGTCTTTGATCTGGGGCAGCACCTCCTCGCCGGAGAGGCCGGGGAGCATCAGGTCCAACAGCACCAGGTCGGGCCTCTGGGCGGAGACCGCCATCAGGGCCTCGGTGCCGGAGTAGGCCCGGGAGACCCGGTAGCCCTCCCGGGTGAGGAGCTCCTCCAGCATGTTGCCAATATGGAGGTCGTCGTCGATCATAAGGATGTGTTTCATGGAAATCTCCTTTGCTTGTTGCACAAGGGGCATTATAGACCTTTTCCCAGGCGTCCGCAAGAAAGATTTTGCTCTTGCCAGCCCTCCGCGGCTGTGATATAGTAGGTATAAAGGGAAAGTGAAATGTGAGGAGCCGCCATATGGACGTTGTCAATAATAAAGAGGGCAAGCCCCTGGAGCACTACCTGGGCCTCTACCAGCATGGGGACCCGGCGGAGATGGCCGCCCGGTGCGCCCGCCCCTGGGACAGGGAAGCCCGGACCATCACCATGGAGCTGCTGGGGGACCGCTACAGCGTGTCCCACCCGGATTTTACCATTGTGGGCCCCGCGCCCCTGAGCAACGCGGAGCGGATTCTCTTTCTGCGCTACCTGCTGGATGGCCGGTGTACCATGCCCGGCGGGCAGTACCTCACCTACCGGGAGTTCCCCTGGGGGGAGGTCTATCTGCGGCAGTTTACCGGGCGGTGCGTGCAACGGTTCGCCTTCTCCTACGGGAGCAGGCCGGAGCTGCTGGAGAGGATCATGGCGAAGCTCCCCGCGAAGCGGCTCAGCCACAGCGACGCGGGCTGGGAGGTGGAGCTAATGCCCCGGCTGGCAGTGCGGTTTTTGCTGTGGCTGGGGGACGAGGAGTTCCCGCCCAACGCTCAGATCCTTTTTTCCGATAATTTCCGTCACGCCTTCACTGCGGAGGACCTGGCAAACGTGGGGGATATTATATTGAACCGGATGAAGAAAATTGGTGCGGAACTGTAGAAAGGAGAGCAGCTATGCCAGTATTTGCCTTTATCGTCACAATTGCTATGGGTATTTTTGTTGACGGGTTTATCGGCATTCCTATGAATTGGCCCAACGCGGGAACGGTCGTTGCCGTGGCCACGATGGGCCTGTTTGTCCTGTGGGCGGTGCGCCATCCGAAGTCCGGGGAGGAGGCCGTGCCCCAGGAGCCCGGTGAGGAATTCCGGGAGCGGAGCGCGGAGTAAAGTTTTTGAAAAAAGTTTGTGAAAGATATTGCAATCTGATTTTGTTTGGTGTATGATAGGGGCGTCCTAGAGGGGAGGCCTCCCAGAGGACAAAATCAAATAGGATTGGTAGAGTAAGCACGGCGCGTAAAGTGGCAAGCGGCTGGGAAGTTGCCCTTGCACGAAAGGC
>CATIYU010000106.1 GCA_949739085.1 uncultured Eubacteriales bacterium
CCACCCCTCCGGGCGCTGCTCCTGCACGGACGCCATGGTGGAAAAATATGTGAGCCGCATCTCCGGCCCCATGCTGGACCGCATGGACCTCCACGTGGAGGTCCCCTCGGTGGAGTTTGAGGCCATGCGCCGCCGGGAGGCCCCCGAACCCTCTGCCGCCATCAAGACGCGAGTGGACGCCGCCCGGGCCCTCCAGTCTGCCCGTTTTGCCGGGACGGAGGCCGGGTGCAACGCCAACATGCCCCCCGCTATGGTGGGCCGCTTTTGCGGGCTGGACGCCGCCGGTGAGAAGATTCTCCGGGCCGCCTTTGAGCGCATGGGCCTCACCGCCCGCAGTCACGACCGGATTTTGCGGGTAGCCCGCACCATCGCGGACCTGGAGGGGGAGCGAGATATCTCCGCCGCCCATCTTGCGGAGGCCATTCAGTACCGCAACACAGACATCCTCCGGCGCCGGTAGGACGGCTCCGCTACTCCGCCGCAATCCCCCGCTCCGCAAAGGCCGCCAGAAGCTGGTCCATGCTGCCGGGGATGGAGATGGGGCCGCCGCAGGCGGCGATGGCACTCTCCACATCCTTTAGGCCGTTGCCCGTTACCACGCTGACCACGGTTGCGCCAGCCGGGATTTTCCCCTCCCCGCAGAGCTTTTTCAGCCCTGCCGTGCCGGTAACCCCCGCCGGTTCCCCAAAAACCCCGCAGGCGCTGCCCAGCAGCTTCTGCGCCGCTAAGATCTCCTCATCTGAGACGTTAACCGTCAGGCCATCTGACTCCCGGATGGCCATAAGGGCCTTGTCCGCGTTCCGGGGGACCCCCACCGCGATGGAGTCCGCCAGGGTATTCTCCTCCATGGGGCGCCAGGGCTTCCCGGTCTCAATAGCCCGGTTCAGGGGGCAGCAGCCCGCCGCTTGAGCGGAAATCAGCCGGGGCAGGCGGTCGATAAGGCCGGTGGCGTACAGATCCTTCAGGCCCTTCCACAGTCCCGCAATAGTGCAGCCGTCCCCCACGGAGATGGCGATGTAGTCCGGCACAGCCCAATCCAGCTGCTCCAGGATCTCCAGCGCCACCGTCTTTTTGCCCTCCGAGAGGTAGGGGTTGACGGCGGCGTTGCGGTTATACCAGCCCCACCGCTCAATGGCCGCCCGGCTCAGGGCAAAGGTCTCCTCATAGCTGCCCTGGACGGAGACGACCGTCGCGCCGAAGGCCGCCAGCTGGGCAACCTTGCCCTTGGGGGCCCGGCTGGGGACAAATATAAAGGTTTTCAGCCCCGCCGCCGCCGCGTTCCCCGCCAGGGACGAGGCAGCGTTCCCCGTGGAAGAGCAGGCAATGACTGCCGCTCCCGCCTCCCGGGCCTTGGCCACCGCCATGGCGCTGGCCCGGTCCTTGAGAGACGCGGTGGGGTTGACGCCGTCGTCCTTCACGTAGAGCCGGGCGATGCCCAGCTGTTCCGCCAGAGCGTCAGTCCGGTACAGGGGGCTCCACCCCACCCTCAGGGGCGGCAGCTCCGTGGACACCTCCACAGGCAGCAGCTCCCGGTACCGCCACATGGAGTTCTCCCGGCGGGCGGCCAGCGTCTCCCTGGTCAGTATGGTCCGGATATACGCATAGTCATAGATAATGTCCAGGATTCCCCCGCAGGTGCAGGTGGTCAGGTCGGGGACGGTCTCATAGATTCTACCGCATTTGACGCATTTTGCGTGCTTGACGTTTTTCATAGCTCTCTCCTCCTCCTGGAGCTCCTCCAGGCCGCACTGGCGGCCTCCACCGTGAGGGTGGAGGCGCTTTGCCGTACTTCGGGGTCTGGCATACCGCCTTATTCAAGTATAAATGACTCCGCCGTATTTTGCAACCGCCGCATTTTGCGCTGAAGCGGCAGCGCCGAAAACTTTCCGGTCTATAGGCATAGGGACATTCCTATGGAACATAGGGTGGCAAAAAGGAGGAATTGCCATGCTTACTACCGCTATGCTGCTGCTGAAAAGCAGTCTCTTTCTCTCTCTGCACCTGGCCGGAAGCTCCGGGTCTTTCCCGCCGCCTCTCAGCGCGAAGGACGAGCAGCTCTACCTAGCCCGGTGCGCCCAGGGGGATCTGGAGGCGCGGAATGTACTTGTTGAAAGGAATATGCGGTTGGTGGCGCATATTATCAAGAAATATTACACCCAAAATGTTGACCAGGACGACCTGATCTCCATTGGCACCATTGGGCTCATCAAAGGCATTTCCAGTTATAAACCGGAAAAAAACGTGCGGCTCGCCACCTACGCTGCCAGATGTATTGAAAACGAGGTCCTCATGTTCTTCCGGAGTCAGAAAAAATTGCAGGGAGAGGTTTCCCTATCTGAGACACTGGAGACAGACAAAGACGGAAACGATCTCTCCCTGATGGATGTTGTCGGCGTAGAGGACACAATGCTGGATGACCTGGACACCCGGGAGAGCCACATCCGGGTCCGCCAGCTGGTTGATCAGTGCCTGACAGAGCGGGAGGCCGACATTATCCGTCAGCGCTACGGCCTAAACGGCCAGCTTCCCCGCACCCAGCGGGAATTGGCGGCTGATTACGGAATTTCCCGCAGCTATGTGTCCCGCATTGAAAAGCGGGCGCTGGGCAAGCTGGAGCAGGCCCTGGGAAAAGATCTATAGCCGCCCCAATGGGAAAAGCCCTTTCGTATGTGTAGTACTCCACACACGAAAGGGCTTTTTATTCAGCTAGCTCAGACCAGCTCAATCATCGCGGTCTCCGCAGCGTCGCCCCGGCGCACGCCGGTGCGGGTGATACGGGTGTAGCCGCCGTTGCGCTCAGAATAGCTGGGAGCAATCTCACGAAAGATCTTATGCACCACGTCCTCACGGGTGATAAAGGCCATGGCCTGCCGGTAGGCGGCCAGGTCGCCCTTCTTCCCCAGGGTGATCATCTTCTCAGCCAGGGGCCGGATCTCCTTGCAGCGGGTGATGGTGGATTCCATCTTCCCATTGTCCAGAAAATCGGTTACCTGCTGACGGAGCATCGCTTTGCGCTGATCGGTAGTCTTACCGAGCTTACGAGATCCGGGCATTGTTGGTTTCCTCCTTCAAAAAGGCGTTGTTCTGCCGTCCGCAGGGACGGCTCACAAAAGGTTCCCGCCGGACCGGCGGAACCCGTCAGTTTGCTTCTTCGTCAGCCAGACTGAGACCCATCATAGAGAGCTTATTAATAACCTCCTCCAGGCTCTTACGGCCCAGATTCCGGACCTTCATCATCTCATCCTCGGTCTTGGAGATCAAGTCCTCCACCGTATTGATGTTAGCCCGCTTGAGGCAGTTAAAGCTGCGCACGCTAAGATCCAGCTCCTCAATGGTCAGTTCCAACACCTTGTCCCGCTGGGTCTCCGCCTTCTCCACTACGGTGGAACGGGTGCCAACGGTGTCGCTCAGGTCGGTGAAAAGCGTGAAGTGGTCACAGAGGATCTTGGCCCCCAGGCTCACCGCGTCACGGGCGGAGATGGTGGAATCGGTCCAGACCTCAATAGTCAGCTTATCAAAGTCCGTCATATTCCCCACGCGGGTGTTCTCAACAGTGTAGTTCACCTTATACACGGGGGTGTAGATGGAGTCAACAGGGATGACGCCGATGATGTTCTGCTGGGCTTTATTGCGGTCGGCAGGCACATAGCCCCGGCCATGGCTGAGGGTGATTTCCATGTTCAGCGTAGCGCCGCTGCCCAAGGTGGCGATGTGGAGGTCCGGATTGAGCACCTCCACCTCCCCATCGCTTTTAATGTCTCCGGCGGTGACCTCGCAGGGTCCCACCGCCTCAATGAACACCGTTTTGCCGCCCTCGCTGTGGAGCTTAGTGATCAGCTGCTTAATGTTCAGAACGATCTCCGTCACATCCTCCTTCACGCCGGGGATGGTTGTAAATTCGTGCTGAACACCAGCAATCTTGATGCTGGTGGCGGCAGTACCGGGCAGAGACGAGAGCATAATGCGGCGCAGCGCATTGCCAAGGGTGGTGCCGTAGCCCCGCTCCAAGGGCTCCACCACGTATTTCCCATAGGAATCATCACCAGGGGTCTCGATACACTCGATCTGAGGCTTCTCAATTTCTATCATCCAGTACCCTCCTTCTCATGCGGGGCCATAACAGCAGCCCGCTAAATTCAGTTCGCGTGATAATCGAGGGTAGACTCCG
>CATIYU010000107.1 GCA_949739085.1 uncultured Eubacteriales bacterium
GTGGTCAAGGACGTGCTGCGCTTCTTCGGCAGCGAGGAGGGCCAGCGCATCCAGGGCGAGTCCGGCGCGGCCATCCCCGCCTACCTGGGCCTGGAGGAGACTTGGTCCACCGTGTTCCAGAACTTCGACTATATGATCGACGTCCAGCAGTGCTACGACCAGTTTGATTATGTGGTCCAGTACATTAACAACCCCTCCCGCCGCAAATGGAAAGCTCTGGTAGCCGACGAGATGGTCCGCATCTACAACGGCTCCAACATCGACGAGAGCCTGGCAAAAATGCAGGAAATCGCCGACAGCTACGTTGAAAACTGAGAGGAGGTTATTTCATGAACGGAAAGAATAAAATTTCCCGGGCCGCCCGCATTGAGCAGAACTGGGGCTGGTTCATGGTGGCCCCTACCATCATCGGCCTGGTGGTGCTGAACGTCTGGCCCTTTATCCAGACCATCTACGCCAGCTTCTGCGAGCACCTGGGCTTCGGCCACTACAAATTTATCGGCGTGGACAACTACGTCAACATGTTCCAGAACGCCGATTTCTGGAAGGCCACCGGCAACACCCTGATCTTCTGCGTGCTGACGGTGCCTGTGGGCATCTTCCTCTCCCTGCTGGTGGCGGTGATGCTCAACGCCAAGGTGAAGTTCAAGGGCGGTTTCCGTACCATATTCTTCCTGCCCATGGTCTGCGCCCCGGCGGCGGTGACCATGGTCTGGCGCTGGATTTTCAACGCCGACTACGGCGTGCTCAACCAGATCTTCGGCTCCCATGTGGCCTGGATCACCGACCCCAACGTGGCCCTTGTCTCCTGCGCCATTGTGGCCATCTGGAGCGCCATCGGCTATGACGCGGTGCTGCTGCTCTCCGGCCTTCAGAACATCTCCAAGAGCTACTACGAGGCGGCCTCCATCGACGGGGCCAGCAAGATCACCCAGTTCTTCAAAATCACCCTGCCCATGGTCTCCCCCACTCTGTTCGTGACCATGATTATGCGCCTGATGGCCTCCCTGAAGGTCTATGACCTCATCTACATGATGGTGGAGGAGACGAACCCGGCCCTCACCAATGTGCAGAGCCTCATCTACCTCTTCTACCGGGAGAGCTTCGTGGCGGGCAGCCGGGGCTCCGGCTCCGCTA
>CATIYU010000108.1 GCA_949739085.1 uncultured Eubacteriales bacterium
GACCTCAATGGAGTGCTGCAAAACGTTCTGGCCGTAGCTGGTGCGGTAGTGGAGGCGGCCCAGCATCTTCTGGACCTCCGGGTGCAGGCCCCGGACGCCAGTCTCCAGCGCCGCCCGCTCGCCCTCGCTCTTAATAACGGCGTCTACCTCCCGGCGGGCCTTCTCCACCATCTCCTCGATGTGGGTGGGGTGGATGCGCCCGTCGGCAATCAGCTTTTCCAGGGCTACCCGGGCCACTTCCCGGCGCACAGGCTCGAAGCAGGAGACGGTGATCGCCTCCGGGGTGTCGTCGATAATAAGGTCCACCCCGGTGAGCGTCTCAATGGTGCGGATATTGCGGCCTTCCCGGCCGATAATGCGGCCCTTCATCTCGTCATTGGGCAGGGGAACCACACTGACGGTAATCTCAGAGGCGTGGTCAGCGGCGCAGCGCTGGATGGCGGTGGCCACAATTTCCTTGGCGCGCTGGTCGGCCTCCTCCTTGGCGCGGGCCTCGATCTCCTTGATTTTCAGGGCTTTTTCATGGGTGACCTCGCTCTCCACCTGGGAGATGAGGTAGTTTTTGGCCTCCTCCACGGTGAAGCCGGAGATCCGCTCTAGCATCTCGGTCTGACTGCGCTTGATGAGGTCTATTTCCTCCTTGGCCTGGTCGGCCTCGGCGTGCTTCTGGGCCAGGACCTCCTCCTTGCGCTCAATGTTCTCGGTTTTGCGGTCCAGATTCTCTTCCTTCTGCTGTAGCCGGCGCTCCTGCTTTTGCAGGTCGGCCCGGCGGCTCTTTTCTTCCTTCTCGTATTCGGCGCGGGAGTGAAGAATCTCCTCCTTTGCCTCCAGCAGGGCTTCGCGCTTTTTACTCTCTGAGCTTTTAATGGCCTCGTTGATAATGCGGCGCGCTTCCTCCTCCGCGCTGGAGATTTCCTTCTCAGAAACCTTTTTGCGATAGACGATGCCGAGATAGAAGAAAACGGCGGCAGCCACCACGAACGCGGCCGCAGCCGTCAGGACGAGGTGGATGATTCCAAATTCCATGGAATGGTTTTCCTCCTACTGTTTTTGGTTTTGTGTATGGCATGGGGGTTTATACCGCCCGGCAGCTCAGCCGGGCGCGGAAAGGAACCGGCGGATACCCCTTATTACCCTCCGGCAGAAATCCTATACAATCATACTCGATTTACCCGGTATCTGTCAAGTAAAACTTCACGCCGGAGACCGGAGGGCCCGTTTTTTGGAAAAAGCCGTTGACAAACCGGACATCCACTGCTATACTAGATAGGCCGCTTTGAATAGGCAGAAGTGCGCCCACGCGCCGCCTACGAGAGCGCGCCCGTAAAGGAGCGCGGTTAAGTGCTCCATAATAAAGGAAAGCGAGGTGCAAAAGGAATGCACGCAATTATCGTTACCGGCGGCAAGCAGTACAAGGTGGCGGAGGGAGACACCCTCTTCATCGAGAAGCTGCCCGCCGAGGCCGGCGGACAGGTGGTCTTCGACCAGGTGCTGGCGGTTCTCGACGGCGACAGCGCCACGATCGGCACGCCCACCGTCTCCGGCGCCACTGTGGAGGCCACCGTGGTGAAAAACGGCAAGGGCAAAAAAGTCCGTATCTTCAAGTACAATCCCAAGAAGGGCTACCGCAAGCGTCAGGGCCACCGCCAGCCTTATACCAAGGTTGAGATCAAGAAGATCAGCGCCTGATGACCACAGCCCTCTTCCACACCGGCGGCGGCAGGATCACCGGCTTTGACATCTCCGGCCACAGCGGCTACGGAGAGGCGGGCGGGGATATTGTCTGCGCCGCCGTCACCAGCGCGGTGCGGCTCACAGAGTGCGTCCTCAACGACGTAATGGGCGTGTGCGCCGCCGTGAAGGCTGACGGGGAGACCGCCTCTATTTCCTTGCGCCTGCCCGGCTCTCTGGGCGAGGCCGCCGAGGACACCTGTCAGAATCTTCTGACAGGTCTGATGGTCTACCTCAGTCAGCTCCACACCGAATATCCCCATCACATTGAAGTTTTGGAGGCCGGTTAAGGCCCCCTCTCCCCCCAGCAGCATCTTACAGAAAGGATGGCACAAAACTATGCTGAACATTGGTTTGCAGTTTTTCGCCCATAAAAAGGGCGTTGGTTCCACAAAGAACGGCCGCGACTCCAAGAGCAAGCGCTTAGGGCCCAAGCGTGCCGACGGCCAGCATGTTCTGGCGGGCAGCATCCTGGTCCGCCAGCGCGGTACCCACATCCACCCCGGCGTCAATGTCGGTCTGGGCAGCGACGACACTCTCTTCGCCAAGGCCGACGGCGTGGTCCGCTTCGAGCGTTTGGGCCGTGACCGCAAGCAGGTCTCCGTCTACGAGTCCTGAGCGGGCGCTGTACAATGAAAAAAATTCCGGATACCGCCAGCTGCGCGGCATCCGGAATTTTTTATTAACCTGTCTTTTGTCACAGCGCCTGCCACACCGCCCAGGCCGCCAGCGCCGCCTGGACCAGCAGAATCGCTGGCATCCCCCAGACGAAGTACCAGTGCTTCGTCTTGTGCCGGAAGATCCACATACCAGCCACCGCCCCCAGGCTTCCGCCCAGCAAGGCGGAGAGGAACAGCGTCCTCTCCCGCACCCGCCGGGCTCCAGAGCGCCGGGCCCGCCGCTTATCCAGCCACATCAGGCCAAAGGCCCACAGGTTCACCGCCGCCAGATAGCTGGCCAGCAGCGCCAGCGGCGACCCCACAAAGACCCAGACCGCGCTTCCGGCCGCCTCCGGTCCATAAAACGCCTTCACTTACCGCATTCCGGCCAGCTCGGAGGCGGTCTTCGCCGCCAGACGGGCGTTGTTGAACACCAGTTGAATGTTGCTCTCCAGGCTGTCCCCGCCGGTGAGGTCCTTCACCCGGGCCAGCAGGAAGGGAGTGGTGGCCTTGCCGTGGATTCCCTGCTCCCGGCTCTCCGCAATGGCCTGGTTGATGGCCCCGTTGATGGTGTTTGCGTCCATGGCGTACTCCTCCGGAATGGGGTTGGCCACCAGCATACCGCCCTTGAGGCCCATGGCCCGCTGGGCATGGAAAGCGGCAGCCAGCTCCCGGGGGGTGTCCAGGCGGTAGTCCACCCCAAAGCCGGAGGAGCGGGTGTAGAAGGCGGGCAGCTCCTCCGTGCCGTAGCCGATGACGGGCACGCCCTTGGTCTCCAGGTACTCCAGGGTCAGCCCCAAGTCCAGGATGGATTTAGCCCCGGCGCACACCACCATTACCGGCGTCTGGCCCAGCTCCTCCAGGTCCGCGGAGATGTCCATGGAGGTCTCCGCCCCCCGGTGGACCCCGCCGATGCCGCCGGTGGCAAACACGGAGATACCCGCCATGTGGGCGATCATCATGGTGGTGGTGACGGTGCAGGCGCCGTCCTGGCCCCGGGCGATGAGCACGGGCAGGTCCCGGCGGCCGGGCTTGGGGATCTCCACGCCCTTCTTGCCGAAGTACTCGATCTCCTCCGCTGCCAGGCCCGCCTTCAGCCGCCCGCCAATGATGGCGATGGTGGCGGGCACAGCCCCGTTTTCCCGCACCAGCTTCTCCACCGCCAAGGCAGTCTCCACGTTCTGGGGGTAGGGCATTCCGTGGGAGATAATGGTGGACTCCAGGGCTACCACCGGCTTACCGGCGGCCAGGGCCTCCGAGACCTCGGGGGCGATGTCGAGATATTGATTCATATTTTGTTCCTCCTCAAAAATGGTTCATATGATTCATATTGATTGGTTTGCTGAGGCGGGCCAGCTGGTTTGCAGGCGGTGGCGCAGCTCCGCCTCGCTCATGGCGGGGTTGATGGTCTCCGGGCTCTCCATGGCGATGCCGCCCGCCGCCAGACCTGCCCGGGCCGTGCCCTCCAGATCCGTGCCCTCCAGGTACGCCCAGGCGATGGCCGCCATAAAGGCGTCCCCGCAGCCGGTGGTGTTCACCATCTCCGCCGGGCCGCAGGGCTCCAGCCGCTGCCGGGTGTGGTCCGCAGCATAGACCCCGGCGCTCCCCATACTGATAAAAACCCGCCGCAGTCCGGTTTCCAGCAGCCTGGACGCCGCTGCCGCCGCGCTCTTCTGATCCGTGATGTCCACGCCGCTCAGCAGCTCCGCCTCCAGCCGGTTGGGCTTGAGGGTGTGAATCCGGTCCAGCACGGGCCGGAGCTTCTCCGCCTTGGTGGTGGATACCGGGTCCGCGAACAGGGGGGCCTTACAGTTCTCC
>CATIYU010000109.1 GCA_949739085.1 uncultured Eubacteriales bacterium
AATTTTCAGAAAACTTCTGACATTGACAGCCTGCGCTTCGGATGCCTCTACAATGACGCTCAGACTTTCAACGGACTGTTTCAATTCTGCCTGCTCCGATTCATAGGCTGCGGACAGTTTGGCAAATCGTTCGTCTGTCAGCTTACCTGTCACATTGTCCTCGTAAATCTGTATCTCTCATTTCCTTAATGATTCTATTTGCTCCATAAACAGGCCGCTCCGCTCTCCGGCAAGGCCAGCCCGTTTCCCGGCCACAGATAATTCCTGGCTAACAAGGCGAACCACCAATGACCACATCCACAGCGGGCAGATCGTACCCGTTGAGCTTCGTAATGTCTCCTAAATGCTTCACCTAAATCACCCCTCTTCGGGTCGAATTTGTAAAAATCCGGCTTTGCTTGGAAGATAATCCGGTTGTTGTGTCGCCTCTGGAGCCGCCGTATTCCTCGCGGCATGTCCGCTGGAGCCGCCCCATCACTCATGCCTTTTCCATTTCCGCCCGCAGACTATCCTTTACATAGTAGTCCAGGCCCATTTCCTTGCACGTGGCCACCGCCTCCCGGCCAAACTTCGCCCAGTCGATTTCCGACGGGTGGTAGTTCAGCTTCCCGATTTTCACCCGGTCGATAAAATAAGAGCAGTATTTGATGCAGTCCAGCACCGCCGCCGGGTCAAGGACAGGCTCGAACGATACCCATGTCCGAATCCCACGGCGCTTTGCCGTCTCCAGATCATACAGGCGGCTTGCCGGACTAACCGCTCCCGGCTCCTCCGTGTCTGCCATAGTCTTGTCGCAGGAGATCGTCACGCCGTACCAGTCCTCGCCGTCCAGCAAATCAAAGTCCCTGCTTCCGTCTCCCTTGGTTAAAATCTGGACGTGGTTCCCGTACTCCTTCAACGCCCGAATGGCCTCACGCGTAATAGCTGTGTCGTGGCCGGTGGGATAGGGGTCACAGGTGAAGCACAGGTGAAGCACAGGTGAATGAGCTTCCCGGTAATCTGCCCCTGCTCCAACTGCCGCAGCAGCTCCGCCAAAATGTCCTTGCGCGGCTCCACGCAGGAATGAAACGCCTCCCGGTCCCGGTGCAGGACGTTGGGCGCAAAACAGTAGTAGCAGCGGTGAGGGCATCCGGTATAGATGTTCACGGCATAGTCTCCGTACTCCGCCGCCGCGCCCTTTGGTTTGTAGATAGGTTTCATGCTCACCCCTCCTTCAAAACAGTCTGTAGTTCAATGCTTCATCCATCATGGACCACCTGAAAACTTTATCATCCGCCGAGATTAAAAGCTCGTCCTCCATCTGGAATCGGCAGTCATAGTCGTGTACCGTGTGCCCGTCCGGCTTAAAAAATACCGGACTGTCCTTGTCCCATTTCAGAAGCAGCTTCCAGTATTCCGGGTACTTTTTACGCAAAAGCCGCAACTGTTGAACGCCCTGATTATGGCAAAACCAGCACCCGCCCCTTGCGCTATCTGTATAAATCGGAGATAGCAGGCCGTTTTCTTCGCACCACTCCCGGCACATCGCTTCTGTCCACCCCGCTTCTACAAGCGGGCTTCTCTTTCGCTCGTTCAAATTGTGGAACCTGCTCGGCTCGTCTGCGGCAATTCCGACATAGGTTATTCCCCTCTTTGAAATTTGCTCGCTGACTTTCAAGTGTTTGCACCAGCTTCTTGATTTGCAGGTAAGCGGGAATCCTTTTATAGCCCCCTCCCGTGGTCCCCTGCATATGGGGCGATAGAACATCTTTTCACAGGTCAGCTTGTGCCTAATATGTTCCACCACTATTCCCCAACGGTTAAAAATGGCAGCATCGGCCAGCGCCTTAAATTCAACCATCGGCGGGGGGTCTGCCGGTATCGTGTCAGTCGCCCACACTTCCGCCGTTACAATCCCTTCCAGAGGCCAGCCCAGTTCCTCGATTGCTCCCAAGCAGGCCAATGAATCCTTCCCGTATGACAGCGCTAAGATATGTTCTTCTCTCTCGCTCATCGTTTGTTCCAAACTTCGTCAATGAGCTTGTGGCAGGCGTCCGGGCCGTCTGCGCTCACCCATTCCTCGAAGGCTTCCCGGTGCTCCTTCCGCCGCTGCACATCTTCTTCCTTATAGTTGCGGTGCAAAGTGTCCCGGTCATGGAGCTGGCAAATATGCCCTGGCGCACCGTGCATGGAGACGGTAATTTGGATACACCCGCTCCCGCTCATATCCGGGTGAATTTCAACTTCCAGATTGCCCAATATCATTTCATAGAACCCCTCGGAATTGTACCATTCCCCTTGTTTCAGCCCCTTTGCCGTTCCAAACTCCTGAACGGCCAGCTGCCGCGCCGTCGCCAGCGTCAGCCGGAAGCCGCCGGGATATTCCTTTTTAGCCATGCTCTCCAGCTCCTTTCTCCATTTCTGGACACCACGCCGGAACATAGGGTAGAAAAACCCCTGTCCCGATGTGGTATCCCTTGTGCGGCCCCGGCGCATTGCACCGATAAGCCTCGGTTTCCTTGCTATAACTGCCTTTCACCGGCCACATCACAGCTGCCACATACCGACAGCCCTTGCACGTCCTGGACCAGTCCGCCGCGCTCATGCGCCGTCCCTTTCCGCCGTTCTCTATACCTGGTTGACGGTAGAACTCCATTCCCCAGCCTTTTCGCGAGATCTCAAGGACAGTTCCACCCCGTACTCCCGAGCGGAGAGAATCGCGGCCAGCGTTTGGAAAAACGTATTGGCGTTGAACACGCCCTCCACTTCTACGCTGTCCATACTGCCCACCTCACGCGCCGGGCCGCTCCGCCGCCGTCTGGTCCGGCAGCACCGGGCCACACACCACAGAAGCAGCGCCCTCGTCCCACCCCAGCAGGTAGTCCTTTGTCGGTGCAGACGCTCCCTTGACGACCTTTGCAATCGTCTCCATGATCTTCTTCTCCTTCTCGGACATGGTTGTACCTCCTTATTTATTTCTTTTTCCGCCTCCTTCTGCTATACTGGTCCCAGACGGCGCGTCATCGCCGCCGAAGCCGATAGAAAGGAGGTTGTTTTGTGAATAGAACCGTTCGCGTATACCGGCTCACTTTCTCGTCCGATACTTCATCATCAGAACGTCTTGAAATGTGTACCCTCCTGGAAAAATCCGGTGCCATGGTATCCCAGGAATTAAGCACGCAGCATTCCGGCCCACTTGGCCTGTTGGTTTCCAACGAGATTGATAAAGCGCAAGTTACCACAATGAGCGATTACGAAGACGAATATATGCACAAGATCATAGGTGATAATGCCGCCTTCAAGAAAAGTACGCTTACGCTGGTCAGGTAAAATCCTCTCTGGTAATTTCAAACCTGTTTGCTTCCGGGTCGCAGTCGATTGTGACCCGGAACCTTTTTCCCTTCACCCAAAGATGCTCGATCAACTCGCCCATCAGGGCCGCTCCCTCTCCCATCGTCGTTGCTCTCCCCATGGTTTTAATGTTGACGCCCTTGCGGCCCAGTTTTCCTGCCAGCAGATGTAGGGGATTTCTTATGTTCATCCCGTTTTACCCCCTTTCACTTGTTGTTTTACTGACTAGCATATGACGATATCCATCAAATATTAGCGTCTTTTTGTTGGTTTCAAACTTTTTGTTGACACACCGATTTTTTTGTGATACTGTTTACAGCATAAGATAGGGGGTGATGCGATTGAATAAACGCATAAAAGAATTGCGTAAGGCGTTGAACCTTACGCAACAGGAGTTTGCAGATAAAATAGGAATGAAGCGGAACACTATTGCAAGCTATGAAATTAACAGAAATGGGCCTAGCAACTCCGTCATTTCTTTAATCTGTAAAGTGTTTAACGTATCGGAACCATGGCTACGGACGGGCGAAGGGGAGATGTTTGTTCCTTCTCCAAACGGCGTGTTGGACAAGCTGGCGCAGAAGTACGGCCTGTCTACTCGCGGTAAAGTCATTGTCGAAAAATTTCTGGACTTGAAGCCGGATATTCGGGAGGCTGTCGCGGCCTACATTGAAGAAGTGGCCGCCGCATTTTCAGACACCGAAACGTCTGCGCCTGTCCCGGCCTTTGCCCCCTCCCACATCTCTGCCATTGAGGAGGCGGCCCGCGCCGAGGCAGAGCAGCAGGCCCAGCTTATTTACCAGCAGATTCTTTCTGAAAAGCAAACCGTTGCGGGAATGTTATCGGAGTCTTCCGGGCCGCTGGCTGGCGGTGGCCCGGCGAGGCAAGCATAAAAAATAAGCCCGGCGGGGCGTGAACTTCACCGGGCAGAAAAGGAGTGTGTTCTATGGGCGGCAATTTAGCGTATCAAGATGAACGGCGCGAGGAGCTGATTGGCGGCAAGGTGGTCATGATGGCCCCCGCCTCCAGCAATCACAACCGGATCGCGGGAAACATCTTTTCCATGTTTCATCAGTATTTGAAGGGGCGGAAATGTGAACCTTTCGGAGACGGCGAAAACGTGTACCTGACTGACAAGGATCACTTCGTC
>CATIYU010000110.1 GCA_949739085.1 uncultured Eubacteriales bacterium
GCTTGGCGGCTGTCACAGCTGATCGGAGAGCCAGAACAAGCCAAGGCCATTATACCACAAATTTTCCCCGCCGCCAAGCCCTGGTTTGGGGTTCCCGGCGGTAGGAGCCGGTAAAGCTCACAGCCTGTTCACAAAAAACCGGCGCTATTATCAGATGTACTGGAAGATTCTGAATAAGATAAAGTGCCGCGTACTCTTAAAAAGAGTACGCGGCACTTTATCAGGCTTTTCGTAAAAATTCTAAAGACAGTCCTTACCGCTGCTCGTCCAAATACAGCTGGACCCGCTTCTGGATGCGGCTGGCGGCCTCGTCCAGGCTAATGTCCCCGGAGAAATAGACAGCCGCCTCGCTGAGTACGGCGTCCATCACGTCGGCGTCCTCCGCATACAGACTGTCGATGGCGTTGTACAGCTCCATGATCTGGTCGTACTCCGCCTGGGTGAGGGGGGTAAACGTCACGGAAAAATAGTTCCCGCTCTCATCTGAAAAGCTCCGTCCAATTCGCATTTCCATCTCTGCCATGGAGAGTTGAGCCAGCGATTCAAAGTCCTGGCGGTTGATGGGGAAGGCGGATAATATATAGGTTCGGCCCAGCTGCTCCGTGGTCTTTGGCAGGCTCTCCTGGGGCAGCAGGAGCTCCCGCAGGAAGGACCAAGCACCCTCCTTATCCTTACAGGAGGTTGTCATGGCGATGGGCACACTTTCTGAGCCGATATAGAAGCTGCTGCCGCATGCTCCGTCCAGCCTCGGGTGGCCTACAAAGCTCACCGGGCCATTGAAGAGACTTTCGCAGAGCTGGATGTCCTGGAAGTTCGTCAGGCCCTCGCCGTAGTTTGCGGCATACAGCATCTGCTGTTTATCCATCACCAGGGATTCCGTCCACATGACCCCATCCCCCCGCTGGCCCATCGGGAGTCCCAGACTGCCCACATAACTGAGCAATTCTTTGAACTCCTGGCTGTCAAAGGAGCAGGTTCCCGCCATCCAGTCCACATAGCTGTTCATATTCACGTTGACTAGTTCCCGCAGCAGATAATCCGCTGTCTCCCAGCTGCCGTAAGCGCTGGCGCCCTCCGGCATGGACTCCAGCGCGGCCTGGAGGTCTGCCACGGTCCAGCTCAGCCGGTCCCCTACCACCTCGGCCGCGCCCGCTGCGGTCTTGATTGCGAAGCTGTCAAAAATCTCGTAGAGCCTGCCGTCCACCTCTACGCACTCCAGCACATGGGTCATCAGGTCCTCCCGGCTTAGCCCCGGGTCGCCGTCAATATAGGGCCACAGGTCCTCCAGGATGCCTTTCGTGCCGAATTTCTCCACGGACAGCCCGTTCATGCACAGCAGATCCGGCACGTTCCCGGCGGTGATCTCCACGGCCATCCGCTGTAGGCCATCCGCGATCAAATTGGACGTGGTGATGTACTCCTTGATTTCTATGCGGTAGTCTTGGCTGGCCTTGTTGAACTCTGTCACGTACCATTGCAGTTTGTTGGGACAGAAGACGCAGGCCAGGGTAAGTACGGTCTTCTCCGGCAGTTCACTGGGGTCCACCGGCGTGAGGACCGCCAGCTCCCCCTGGCCGTTGTCCCAAGTCACCGCAGCCAGCCGTCCGTCCTCCAGGGCGGCGAAGCATCGGAGCAGGTTGGAAGAAAAGTTCACATCCGCGTTGCTCTGGTCCAGCACCAGCTCCTCTGTGCCACTCTCTTCGTTCCAGCCCCATATGGCGTTGCCGCTGTTCCAGAAGAACAGGTATCTGCCGCCGCCGGGGAATACCTGGTATCCATCCGAGCCGAGGGCGTAGGCATCCCCCCAGTCCTGAGCCTCCTTGTCGATGGTCCGCAGCTCATAGACCGGCGGCTCCCCAGGGCCTTTCGCCTCCCGGACCAGGGCGGCGGGCCGTCCGTCCGGGAGCATGATGCAGCATTGATAAGACATCGTCTCGCAGGGAAGAGGGAATTGGAGCTTCTGTTGGGCGTCCAACGCCCAGACCTTGCCGTTGCCATACAGATAGAGCCAGCCCCCAGCATCTAGCTGGACCGAACGGACGGAGGCGGCGTCAAGCCCCGCTTCCGACAGGGCGTCTGTGACCTCCAGGCGAGTCAGCTCCGCGCCCTGGCTGTCGTACTGGCAGAGGAAGGTCCCACGAACAATCTGATCAATCTCCTTTGGCCTCGGCACACAGTCCAGCAGCAGCCAGAAGGTGTCATCCTCCCCGGCGCACAGCGCAGAGGGGCGGACAACGCCGTATGCTCCATCCAGGCAGTCATCCGAGAATAGAATCTCCGTTATTGTCCCGTCCGGGTCCATCCGGACCACCGACCCGGAATTCCCATAATCAGTCCTGTGGTGGATCACCAGAAGGTAGACGCCGCCGTCAACCGCATAGCCGGTGTCGATCCGCTCGCAGTCAAGGCCGGTGCTGTGGTACTCCGGCGCGTAGGCGGCTTTTTCCGGGGTGGAGTTTTCATCTGGCACGTCCGTGGTGTTCTGCCCGCCGCAGGCCGTCAGCAGAAGAAGAAACGCGAGGACAAAGGACGGCCCATCAACCATCTTTCTTTTCATACAATACCTCCATGTTCAATTTTAAGGCGTGCTCTGTGCCCGCAACGGCGAAGCCGGTATGCATATAGGAACAAAAGCTCTGTCATACCGCGCACTCATTTCGGGCCTCCGGTGTTTTGCACAGGTCTGAATCCCACGCCGCCTAATCATAGTACCCTGCGGACAGACAAAATCTGTCGTGGAGATTTAAAAATTTTTCAAAAATCCATCTGGAGCAGAAAAAATTGCTCTGTGGTGGAACCGCGGGAAGTCCGGCGCCTACATGGCTGGCGGGCAAGTCTAAACGTCCAAAGGCAAAAATAATACGAAAGCCTGCATAGATAGCTTAACGCTATGCAGGCTCTCGCAAAAATGTATTCTTACGCCGCCGCCCCTTAGGCGGGAGTTTTCTCCCGCTTCTCCTTCAGCTTGCGGCAGGTCTTGTGGTAGCGCTCAGCCACAGGCCCGGCGTCCTTGTAAATGGCGGCCTTCCCAGACCACTGTCCCCCCTCTCGCTGAGCTGTTACGGCCATATACAGCCGCCGGTGCTCCGCGCAGCGGCAGCGCTGCACCTGCTCGGTGGGCGTGGTCCGAATCCACCTGCCTCCGGCCAGGGGCTTCCCGCACAAGGGACACAGGGGGCGGGCCCCCTCCTGCCGGTTCTTGCAGGCCCAGCGGGTGTCATAGGAGCCCAGATCCGCCTCCCAGAGGGGCAGGGGGCCCTTCCGCTTGGGGGGGCGGTGGAACAGCGTAAAGCCCTCTATCCGGTCCAACAGGGCCTGATAGACTAGCACAGTGTAGTAGGCGTCGTTCCAGGCGCTGTGGAAATCCAGGCCCGTGTCCAGCCCCAGCTCCGTCACCACCTTTTCCAGGGAGGGCTGACAGCCCATCTCCCCGCTCCACGCCTTCTGGTACATATATTGCAGGTCATAGTACTCGCACTTCCAATCCGCGTCGAAGCTCAGCCGGTGAAAGGCGAAGTTGTCCAGCAGCACGCCCACGTCGTTGCTGCCCCACTCCACAAATACAGGATCCGGCCCACACCAGCGGATGAACGCGGGCCCCAGATCCAGGAACCCTGGAGCGTCGGAGAGGAGTCCCCGCAACTCCTCCGGCTCGTAGGGCAGCAGGCGGTAGGTACGGTTTTCAATTTTCCGGCTGGCCTTGGGGTGGATGTAGCTGTGGAAGGAGTCCAGCATGGCGCCGGAGCCCTCCTCCACCTTTATGGCGGCCACCTCAATGAGCTCGTGGAAGGGGAGGCGCTCCCCCTCCCGGTTCCGGTAAAAGGTGGTATTCCATTCCAGGTCCAGAAAGATCAGATTGGACATAGATAACGCTCCAAAATTTTTTCTAACGCCCTGTGGGCATTTTTTCGCTGGGAGGGTGGTATCCCGCCCACTCCAGCAGCCGGGCCATATCCTCCGGCGGGGGGACGTTGAGGGCCAGACGCTCCCCAGACACTGGATGGACCAGCTCCAGGTACGCCGCGTGGAGGGCTGGCCGGACGATTGTTTCCCGGTCCTCCTGTCCGTAGAGCCAGTCCCCCGCCAGGGGACAGCCCAGCGCAGCCATATGTACGCGCAGCTGGTGGGTCCGCCCGGTGCGGGGCGTCAGCTCCACCAGGGACAGCTTCTCCGGGCTGCCGCCGGTCCAGAGGACCCGGTAGTCCGTCCAGGCGCTTTGGCCGCCCTCCGCACCGGCCTGCCGCTTGATGGCCGAGCCGGGCGCCCTGCCGATTGGCAGCGTAATGCAGCCCGTATCCTGCCGCGGCGTCCCCAGGCAGAGGGCTAAATACTTCCGGCAAAAGGCCCCGCTGTGGAGCTGCCGCCGCAGGCGGTCGTGAATAAAGCCGTTTTTGGCCACCACCATGAGGCCCGTAGTGCCCCGGTCCAGGCGGTTCACCGGATGGAAGGAGGACCCGGGGCCCAGGTAGTGGGCCAGACCGTTGGCCAAGGTGTGTTCCTTTGGGGCCAGGGAGGAGGGGATCACCGCCAGGGGCGCGCTCTTGTTGAGCGCTAGCAGATGCCCGTCCTCATAGGGGATGTCCAGGTCCATAGGGATGGGCTCCGCCTCCGTGGCCCGCTCTGCGGCGTCCAGGTCCACAGTAAGCTGGTCCCCCGCTTGCAGCACTGCGCTGGTGAAGACCCGGCCTCCATTGACGGTGAGCCCCGTCTCTGTGCGCTTGAGGCGGTTGAGCCGGGCGGTGGAGAGACCCGCGGCCTTCAGAAGGGCCCGGACAGTCCGCCCGCTCTGCTCCGCAGTTACCACCAATTCCAGCTTCGCCATAGTCCGCCTCCCCGCTTGTTGATACGATTATACAACATCCGCCGCCGGTTTTCAATATGGAGAATCTTGCTTCCCAGTGCAAAATTGGCACGGCGCAGCCGGATGGCTCCGGGGTTTATTGACATTATCCAAAGGGCGTGGTAAGATGTCGTTGCCGCATGTGCAAAGCGGCGATGGTACTGTCCGCCAGTCGTAGAAGCTGGCCGGGGAAGCCGGCTTCCGATGACCGGGGTACCTCCAAATAAAACGGCGCGCAGCGCCTGAAACTGGAGGTAAAAGTATGAACAACCACTATCCCCTGCCTGTGGAGCGGCCCCGCTCCTTTTCCTATGTCAAGCGCGGCATCCCCGAGGTGACTGTGGAACAGCGGGAACGGGCTCTGAGGGCCACCCACTACAACGAGTTCGCTTTCCCCGCCGGTATGCTCACCGTGGACATGCTCTCCGACTCCGGCACCACCGCCATGACCGACGTGCAGTGGTCGGCCCTCATGCTGGGGGACGAGTCCTACGGGCGCAACAAGGGCTACTATGTCCTCCTGGACGCCCTCCGGGACGTCTTTGAGCGGGGAGACCAACAGAAGCGGGTTATTGACCTGGTCCGCACCGGCTGCACGGACATCGACCGGATGATGGACGAGCTCTATCTCTGCGAGTACGAGGGCGGCCTCTTCAACGGCGGCGCGGCCCAAATGGAGCGGCCCAACGCCTTCATCCTGCCCCAGGGCCGGGCGGCGGAGAGCGTCCTCTTTGAGATGGTCCGGAAAATCCTCTCCCAGCGCTTCCCGGGCAGGCAGTTTACCATCCCCTCCAACGGACATTTTGACACCACTGAGGGCAACATCAAGCAGATGGGCTCCATCCCCCGGAACCTCTATAACAAGGCCCTGCTGTGGGAGATCCCAGAGGGCGGCTCCTATGAGAAAAATCCCTTCAAGGGCAACATGGACACCAAGAAGCTGGAGGAGCTCATTGAGGCGCTGGGTCCGGAGAACGTCCCCCTGGTGTACACCACCATCACCAACAACACCGTCTGCGGCCAGCCGGTGGCTATGGCCAACCTCCGGGAGAGCAGCCGCATCGCCCACAAGTACGGCATCCCCTTCATGCTGGACGCCGCCCGCTGGGCGGAAAACGCCTACTTTATCAAAGTCAACGAGGAGGGGTACGCGGATAAGTCCATCGCGGAGATCGCCAGGGAGATGTTCTCCTACTGCGACGGCTTTACCGCCTCCCTTAAAAAGGACGGCCACGCCAACATGGGCGGCATTCTGGCCTTCCGGGACAAGGGCCTGTTCTGGAAGAACTTCTCTGACTTCAACGCTGACGGCTCGGTGCAAAACGACGTGGGCATCCAGCTGAAGGTTAAGCAGATCTCCTGCTACGGCAACGACTCCTACGGCGGCATGTCCGGCCGGGGCATCCTGGCCCTGGCCGCCGGACTCTATGAGTGCCTGGATTTCCACTACTTAGACGAGCGGGTGAAGCAGTGCGAGTACTTGGCCCAGGGCTTTTACAAGGCCGGGGTGAAGGGCGTGGTGCTGCCCGCCGGAGGCCACGGCGTGTACATCAACATGGACGAGTTCTTTGACGGCAGGCGGGGCCACGACACCTTCGCCGGGCAGGGCTTCTCCATTGAACTCATCCGCCGCTATGGTATCCGCACCTCCGAGCTGGGGGACTACTCCATGGAATACGACCTGAAGACCCCGGAACAGCAGGCGGAGGTGTGCAACGTGGTGCGCTTTGCCGTCAACCGCAGCCAGCTCAGCCGGGAGCATCTGGATTACGTCATCGCCGCGGTGAAGGCCCTGTACGAGGACCGGGAGTCCATCCCCAACATCCGCATTGTCAGTGGCCGCACCCTGCCTATGCGCCACTTCCACGCCTTCCTGGAGCCCTATCCCAACAAATAAAAGAGACAAAAGAGCCCCCGGGCGCGGTCCGCCGTGTCCGGGGCGCACTGAGAAAGCACAAAAAGGACGCAAGCCGTCCGGCAAGGAGGAAACGCCATGCGCGTGACAAAAAGCAACCTCAAGGATTTCCTGATGATTACTCTGGGCACCGCCATCTGCGGCGTGGGGGTGTATTTCCTGCTCATCCCCAGCCACCTGTCCGTGGGCAGCATCTCGGGCCTGGCTATCATTCTCAGCAACCTCATCCCCCTGCCCATCTCCACGATCACCTTTATCCTCAACGTGGGGCTGCTCCTGGTGGGCTTCCTCCTCATTGGGCGGGAGTTCGGCGCGAAGACGGTCTACACCTCCGTTCTGCTCCCTATATTCCTGGGGGCCTTTGAGCAGATATTCCCCGACCCCCAGTCCATCACTGGCGACGTTTTCGCGGATATGATCTGCTACCTCTTCATCGTCAGCGTGGGGCAGGCCATACTTTTTACCCACAACGCCTCCTCCGGCGGTCTGGACATTGTGGGCAAGCTGCTCAACAAGTTCTTCCGCATGGAGCTGGGCAAGGCGGTGGCCCTGGCGGGCATGTGCGTGGCGCTGTCCTCCGCCTTCCTCTATGATTTAAAGACGGTGGCCCTCAGCGTGCTGGGTACCTACCTGGGCGGCATTGTGCTGGATCACTTCATTTTCGGTTTTGACCAGAAGCGCCGGGTGTGCGTCCTCTCCCATAAGGTGGAGGAGGTGCGGAAGTTCATCATCAATACCATGCACAGCGGCGCGACGATCTACGAGGCCATCGGCGCTTACGACCACGTGCCCCACAAGGAAATTGTGGTCATTGTCAACAAGGCGGAGTATGTCCAGCTGATGGCGTACCTGGAGAAAACCGACCCCACCGCCTTCGTTACAGTCTACGCTGTCAGTTCCGTTTCCTACCAGCCCAAGCCCGCCGGCGCGGCCCGCCATGAGTAAGGGAGGCGCTGTATGACAGAACGGGAAAAAATGCTGGCTGGACTGCCCTACGACTGCGGCGACCAGGAATTGCTGGCGCTGTGGCACAGAGCCAAGGACCTGGCGCGGGACTTTAACCGGACGGATTCTGCGGACCTGGCAGAAAAAGATCGCATCCTGAATAAGCTGCTGGGCAGCCGGGGCGGAAATCTGTGGATCACCCCGCCCTTCTTCGTGGACTACGGCGTCAATATCCACTTTGGGGACAACTGCGAGGTCAACATGAACTGCACCTTTCTGGATGACAACAAAATCGTGGTGGGCGACAACGCCCTTATCGCCCCCAACGTTCAAATCTACACGGCCTTTCACCCTGCGGACGCCGCCCAGCGGTTCGGCGGTCCCAGGGAGGACGGCTTCTTCGACTTCTCCGTGACCCAGACGGCCCCGGTGGTCATCGGGGACAATGTGTGGATTGGCGGCGGCGCAATCATCCTGCCCGGCGTCACCATCGGGAGCAACGTGGTGATTGGGGCGGGGAGCGTGGTGACGCGGGATATCCCGGACAACACGGTCGCCTATGGCAATCCCTGCCGGGCCGTCCGAGAGAACTGGGGCGGCCCCGCGTAAAAAACCAGGCTGGAGAAATTCCAGCCTGGCTTTTTCTATCCAACGTCCGGAGCGTCCCGCAGGACAATTCCGCCGCCGGTTTTGCCCTCGGTCTCGAAGAGGATGATCTCGTTTTCGCCCTCTTTCAGCAGAGGGGCGGGGATGTACAGCCGCCGCTGGGGGCCGATTTCCCAGAACCGGCCCAAATGAAAGCCGTTGATGAACGCGCAGCCCTTCCCCCAGCCGGAGAAATCCAAAAAGGTGTCCCCCAGCTCCTCCGCCTGGAAGGTAAAGCGGTAAAAGCCTGGCAGGCCCTCCTGCCAGGGCAGGGAGAAGTCCACCTTCTCCAGGTTGTCCAGCGGCAGGGGGTACTGCTTCCAGCGGCAGTGCCAATGTCCGTTGACAGCCACGCCCCTGCCAATCCCCTTTCGCTGGTCCTCCAGGCGGCAGCCGAAGTTGACCCGGCCCATGTTCTCCACCAGAATATCCAGGGAGGCCCCCCGCTGGAAGGAGATGTCCAGCGGCTTTTCCTCCAGGAGCTCCCGGTCGTAGAGGGTGGCGGCGCTTTTGCCGTCCACGAAGATCTGGGCCCGGTCGTTGGCTCCGCACAGACGGATCCGGTCCAGACGCTCCTCGGTATCCAGGGCGGAGCGGTATAAGATGTAGCCGTAATTCTGCCCCAGCTTCTCCATGTACTGGGGGTGCGTTCCCTCCACCGGCGCGCTCAACTTTTCCAGAACGGAAAAGAGCCCTGTCTTCTCCGCCACCGGCAGGGGGCCGTAGGCCATGCGGCGGATGGGGGCGGATGGGGGCGCGTCCGGAATTTCACGGAACCGGGAGATAACCTTCTGGTACCGGCGGTATTTCTCCGTAATCTGGCCGTCTTCCGTCAGCACCCCGTCGTAGTCGTAGCTGGTCACGTCCGGCGTCAGCTTATCGTAGTAGTTGGAGCCGTTCATAAAGCCGAAGTTGGTGCCCCCGGCAAACATGTAGAGGTTGACGCTGCCCAGCTCCAGCAGCTTTTCCAGGTCCTGGGCGGACTCCTCCAGGCGGCCTCCGGCGTGTCCGCCGCCCCAGTAGTCAAACCAGCCCACCCAGAACTCCATGCACATCAAAGGCCCCACCGGGCGGTACTGCCGCAGCGCCTGGAACCGCTCCTCTGGCCGGGAGCCGAAGTTTACCGTGGCCAGGGCGCCGTCCACCGTTCCGCCGTCCAGCCGCTCCCGGTCCGGGCCGTCGGAGGTGGCCAGAGGGACCGCAATCCCCTCCCGGCGCATCAGGTCCCGCAGCCAGACCAGGTAGGCGGCGTCGTTGGCAAAGGAGCCGTACTCGTTTTCCACCTGCATGAGGATTACGGGGCCGCCCCGGTCGATTTGCAGGGGGACCAGCTTCTCCAGCAGCACCCGGAAGTAATCCTCCACGTGCCGCAGGAAGGGGGGATAGGCGGCC
>CATIYU010000111.1 GCA_949739085.1 uncultured Eubacteriales bacterium
CAGCAGCTCCAGGCACTCGTCGATGACCTCGTGGATACGCTGGTCGGGCCGGTCGATCTTGTTGACCACCACGATCACCCGGTGGCCCAGCTCCAGGGCCTTCGACAGCACGAATCGGGTCTGGGGCATGGGCCCCTCGGCGGCGTCCACCAGGAGGATGACGCCGTTGACCATCTTTAGGATGCGCTCCACCTCGCCGCCAAAGTCGGCGTGGCCGGGGGTGTCCACGATGTTGATTTTGGTGTCGCCGTACTGAATGGCGGTATTTTTTGCCAGGATGGTGATTCCACGCTCCCGCTCCAGGTCGCCGGAGTCCATGACCCGGTCCACCACCTCCTGGTTTTCCCGGTAGACGCCGCCCTGCTTGAGCATCTCGTCCACCAGAGTGGTCTTGCCGTGGTCCACGTGGGCAATGATGGCGACGTTGCGCAATTTTTCGTTCTTCAAAAGTAAAACCCCTTTCCATGGGTGCTTTAATCTAAAATCCAGCCTGCTTATTGTAGTACGATTATTCCCTTAATTCAACCTGCAAAGTCTACAATTTTTTGATTTTCCGGCTGGATTTTCCGGTAGCAACTGATGAAAAAAGGCGAAAAGCGCCCCGCCAGGAAGCTCCCCGGCGGGGCGGCGTTCTATGTCAGCGCAGGGCAATCCGGCGGGCGTCGGCCCGGCGGAGGGCGATAACCGCGCCGCAGACGGAGTAGGCCACCGGGTCGCCCCAGGGGCTCTCCTGGATGGCGGCGACGGTGCTGCCGGGGAGGAACCCCAGCTCCATCAGTCGCTGGCTGTCAGGGGCGGAGAGGGAGGCCACTACGGCGGCGGAGCCCACTGGCAGGCGGTCCAGCGTATGAAAATCCCCCATCAGAGGTATTCTCCTTTCAAAAGCGAAGGGGAGCTTCGCGCAGAAGTTCTTCTGATTCTTCTCTTAAATTGGAAAAGAATACAGCCGGTCCAGTATATGCGGGCCCTACGCGCCAAGTGCGAGGTAGGCGGCAATCCCGTCCGCGATGCCCCGGGCCAGCTTTGCCTGGTAGTCCGGTTGGAGCAGCAGCGCCAGCTCTCCGGGGGTGGACATAAAGCCGCACTCCACCAAAGCGGCGGGCATCTGCGCCGTGCGCAGTACCGCCAGCTCCGGCCGGGAGTCCACACCCATATCGAAGGCCCCGGTGGACTGCGTCATGCTCTGCATCAGGGCGGAGGCCAAACTCCACCCGAGGGTATCCGGGCCGTAGGCGGCGGTATAAATGCCAGCGGCCTCGGGATTGGTAACGCTGGCGTTGCAGTGGATGCTGACAAAGAGATCCGCCTTCTGGGCACTGGCGAATGCGGTACGGTCATAGAGGCCCACATCCCGGTCGTCCGTGCGGGTGAGGAATACGCTAAAGCCCGCCTCCTCCAGCAGGGAGGCCGTCTGCCGGGCGATGGCCAGGTTTAGATTCTTCTCCTCCACGCCGCCATAGCTGGCCCCGGTGCTGGCGCCGCCGTGTCCCGGGTCCAGCACCACCACGCCGGAGAGAATGGGGGCGGTTTCACCGGAGGTGATGGAGACCGTGCGGGTATCTCCGTCCCAGTTCACAGTAAAGCCTAGGGCCTCAGAGAGGGCCCGTAAGGGGACCATGGTGAAGCCGCCAGCGGTTATGTAAGCCGCCTCGAAGGCGTTTAGGGGCGCGCCGTCCACTAGGATGGACACCTCCGACTGATTGGCCCCGGCGGCGGAAAGAGGGAAAATCATGGCCGCGCAGGCTGTCAGGAGAAGAGTGTGGAGGCGGGTCCGGTTTTTCATAGAGATTGCTCCTTTCATATGCGTTGTTTCACTATTGTACTGGGAGACGCCCCGGCGGCGCAAGCGGTAATATTATGTAATTGCGTCCGGTCCGCCGCCGGGACCCATCGGGCGGCGGGAATCTACAAAAATTGCAAATCCGGCCCTGCCAACTGTTGACACGGCTGGAACTTTCCAGTATAATTATCAAATCTGTAGATTTAATGTTATGGGAAGGGGACGGCAGTGTGAGACAATTTTTTGGTATGAGCCAGCGCGGCGATCTGGAGGAGGCGGCCAGTGGACTCCACAACCCCCAGTTTATCATGCTGCTTTCAAACGACGCCCAGTTTGAAAGCCACGTAAAAGCCCTAGAGAAGCGTTACCCAGGCGTTCCCAGCATTGGATGCATCGGTATGTGCTACCAGACCAGGATTGTGGAGAACGGCGTGGGTATTATTGCTTTTACTGACGGCGTCAGCGCCACGGCCAACGTGCTGGAGCAGGTGTCGTCCATGCCGGTCAAGTACATACAGCGCCTGGAGAACGACCTGCAAAAACTGAGTGGGGCCAGCCGGGACACGGTCTGCATTGATTTCTGCGCGGGCAACGACGCCTGCGTGCTGACTACTATGTATACCTCCCTGCGCCAGCGGGGCATCTCCCTGGTGGGCGGCACCGGCGGCGAGGGTCGCGTCTCCGCCAACGGGCGCGTCTACAAGGACGCAGTGGCCTACGGGCTGGTCCGGAACATGGGCGGGCGCGTGAAGACCTACAAGGAGAACATCTACCGCCAGATGGGAGATTACCGCTTCATCGCCTCTGACACGGACCGGGCCAACTACATTCTGGGTTCCCTGAACGGCAGGCCCGCCAAGCAGGTCTATAAGAGCATCCTCCACGTGACGGATGAGGAGATTCTCACCCGGACCTTCCAGAACCCCTTCGGCAAGCTCAACGGGGACGACATCTGCATCATTTCCATCAAGGAGGTCAACGGCAACGCCCTGGCCTGCTTCCGGCAGGTCAACGACTCCGACGTGCTCATCCTGCTGGAGCTGGGGGACTTCAAGGCCATTGCCAAGGAAACCATCCGCCAGATCTGCCAGGACTTCCCCCGGCGCTCCGCCATTTTTTCCGTGAACTGCCTGTTCCGCTACAAGCTGTTTTCTGAGCACAACTACATGCAGCCCTACTTGCAGGAGATGGCGTCGCTGGGGAACCACGCCGGATTCGTCGGGTATGGGGAGCACTACAATAACCGCTTTGTCAACCAGTCTATGACCTGTGTGGTGTTTGAGTAAGAGAGGGGGAGCGCGGCATGTTTTTTGCGGGAAAGGACCGGCGCAGGCCGGAGCAGGCCCGGGAGGAGAGGAGCCTCTATCCGGTGCTGCATGTGGCCGGGAGCCTGAAGGAGTACCAGAAGGAGCTGGTATATAAGGAAGTGGAGTCCCTGCGGGAGCTGGGGCAGGTGGGTGCGTCCTTCTCCGGCGTGATCAAGGAGGCGGACCACTTCCAGAGCCGGCTCCAGTCCCTGGGGGATTCCTTCTCGAATATCAATGAGACGGCGGAGCAGTTTGCCCAGGTGCGCACGGAGATCGGCCAGACGGTGTCCGGGGCGGAGGGGCAGATTGAGGAGCTGGGGAAGATTTCCACGCAGGTCCAGCGGTCCTATGAGAATATGACGGAGACCTTTACTCAGCTGCAAACCGCCATCAACGGCATCCAGCAGTGCATGGGTAAAATTGTATCCATCGCGGACCAGACCAATATTCTCGCCATCAACGCCTCTATTGAGGCAGCCAGAGCCGGGGCGGAGGGCCGCGGATTCGCGGTGGTGGCCGCCCAGGTGAAGGAGCTGGCCAAGGAGATCAAGATTCTGGCCGGCGAGGTGGACACCGGCGTGTGCGAGGTGGAGAGCCGGGCCAACGAGCTCAGCGGCAGCATCCAGAGCTCCCAGCAGACTCTGGGGCAGAGCGCCGGCATCGTAAGCCAGACCGGTGAGAGCTTCCAGCAGATCACAGCGGCGGCGGAGGGAGCGGTGTCCGTACAGTCGGAGATATCCAGCGTGATTTCCGCCTCGCAGCAGGAGCTGGAGTCAATCCGCCATTTCTTTGAGCAGATTAAGGGCCAGTATCAGGAGGTGCTCAAGCATATCGACCGGGCCAGCCGACTGGGTACCACCAAGAGCGCTATGTTTGAGGACATGGACAACATGATCTCCCAGATTTCGCCCATGGTGAAGGAATTGGAGTCCGGCTTCTGAGACGCGGACATGGTTCCGGGAAACGGCGTGGTCCCAGCCGCGCTGTTTCCCGGTTTTGTCTGATAAAAAAATCACTAAAAACTCGAAATATCCCTTGACAATTCATCCCATATGCGCTATACTAACAAGGCTTGCATATGAATTGCCATGCTTTGGCATTCTATTCAAGCAACTGCGATGATGCGGGAGATTGCGGCCCTGCCGGTAACTTCTGCGGAGTATGTCCGATAATCGGGCGGCTGAGAATGTCCTTTTCGCGGCGTAGATCAACGCGCCATGGACAAGTACCGGCCTTTTGCGAGCCGGTATTTTCTATGAGTCGGAATGATACGCACGGATAAGCGGGAAGAACTTTCTCGCCGTACAGAGTAAGGAACATCCAGAATACTACTTTGTACAAAATATGGAGGAACAAAGCAATGGCAAAAGAAACCATCCGCATTCGCCTGAAGGCATACGACCACCAGGTTATCGATCAGTCCGCCTATAAAATCGTGGAGACCGCTAAGCGCACCGGCGCCAGCGTCTCCGGCCCCATCCCCCTGCCCACCAAGAAAGAGGTCGTGACCATTCTGCGGTCCGTCCACGTCAACAAGGACAGCCGGGAGCAGTTTGAGCGGCGGACCCATAAGCGCCTGATCGACATTACCAGTTCCAGCCCCAAGACTGTGGAAGCCCTGATGAGCCTGGAGCTGCCCGCAGGCGTGGAGATCGAGATTAAGCTCTAAGCCCCGCTTTTTATTCCGCAACCCACCAGTCCGCCGGCTTGCGTGAGGCGGACGGGGTCATGTCGCCGCAGCCAGACTGCGCCGACCAATAACCTTAATTAAAAGGAGAAAGTACCAATGGAAAAAGCGATCATCGGTAAGAAGGTCGGTATGAGCCAGATCTTCGACACCGACGGCAGGGTGATTCCGGTTACCGTTATCGAAGCCGGTCCCTGTGTCGTGGTGCAGAAAAAGACCGCTGAGAAGGATGGCTACGAGGCCGTGCAGCTGGGCTACGAGGATGTCCCCGAGCGGAAGCTGACCAAGCCGGAGCAGGGCCATATCAAAAAGGCGGGCGTGTCTCCCAAGAAGCACCTCAAAGAATTCAAGCTGAACAAGGCCGCTGAAATGAGCGTCGGCGACGTGGTGAAGGCGGACCTGTTCGCCGAGGGTGACCATGTGGACGTTACCGGCATCAGCAAGGGCCACGGTTACGCCGGCGTCATCAAGCGCCACGGCGCCCACAGTCTCAAGGCCACCCACGGCAGCGGCCCTGTCGGCCGCC
>CATIYU010000112.1 GCA_949739085.1 uncultured Eubacteriales bacterium
AGCGAGTATATCCAAAATATGTCACAGCTGGACCTCATGCACGAAAGCTTGGGCAGCGGCTTTCTGCTGGTCATGACCGGGATTGGAATGACATTGTTTGTAAACGGTGATTTTTCCAGTGGATTTATCAAAAATATCTGCCGTATCAACCCTCGCCGCCGGGATTATGTCCTTTCAAAGGTTGCTCTGGCAGGCGTTTACAGTGGAATCATTACCGTTTTATCCGTCCTGCTGATGCTGTTGTTCCCCGTGCTGATCCACATGTACCCGGCGCAGGACTCCATCTCGCAGATTTTGCGGTATATCCTTTGGATGTGGCTGCCCCACTGGGCCTTTGCCCTCATGACCTTAGCGCTGGTCCTGCTGACCAGAAGCACCACCCTGGGTATCATTCTGTCCCTGGTAGCCGGGAGCGGGCTGACGGTCGTCTTTGTGGGGATGCTGGGGAAACTGCTGCGCTGGCCTCCCCTGGAGCAGTTTTTCCTCTACTCTATGGTAAAGGGCGTCTATGCACCTCAGAGCGGCATGACCCAGGGCTGGGTGATTCTGGTCTGCGCCGCCGCCTGGGCGGTCGTTTACGGAGTTGGAAGCCTGCTCGCGATGGAGAAGCGGGACATTTAAGGAGGAATTTCCATGCTGCCTGCCCTGATTTTAGCCCTTGCCGCCCTGGGGGCCGCGGTCCTGCGCCTGTGGTCCTACCGCGCTCAAATGCTGGAGATGGCCCGGATTTTGGAGGAGACTCCGGCGGAGAGCAATCTGCGCCTGACGGTCCGGATGTCCGGCGCGGCCCCCCGGCGGCTGTGCCGGGCGATGAACGCCCGGCTGGAGGAGGGGCGGCGGCTCCGCCTGGAGACCCAGAAGCGGGAGCAGGAGCTGAAATACACCATGGCCTGCATCTCCCACGACATCCGCACCCCTCTGGCTGGCGCCATGGGCTATTTGCAGCTGCTGGAGGGGGAGCCGGAGCGGCAGGAGGAGTATCTGCGCATTGTGGAAAAGCGGCTGGGGGAACTGGAAGAGCTTCTAGAGGAGTTGTTCCTGTATACGCGCCTGCAAGGCGGCTCCCTGCCGCTGGAATGTAAGAAAATAGCGGCCCTGCCGCCGCTGTGGGACGCGCTGGCGGAGTTTTATCCCCAGCTGGAGTCGGCGGATATTGCGCCGGAGCTGCGGTTTGACCGCGAAGATCTGGCGGTATGGGCCAGCCCGGAAGCCCTGGGCCGGGTGTACCGGAACCTAATCGCCAACGCCCTGCGCCACGGCGGCGGGGGATTGGCCGTCTCCGGTCGCGATGGGGAGATTTGCTTTTCCAACGCGCTGCCTCCTGGCCCCAGGCCAGACCCGGAGCATCTGTTTGACCGGTTCTATCAGAGCAGTCCCGCCCGGGCAAAGGGCGGGGCCGGTCTGGGCCTTTCCATCGTTCGGGAGCTGATGGAGCGGATGGGCGGGCAGGCGTCCGCTCAAATTGCGGGCCATATACTGGAAATCAAACTGTCTTTTCCGGAGATATAGGCACTCTATGATTCACGTCATGCAGGTCAAGGCGGGGATGGTTCTCCTAAAAAAGCCGCCGTTCTCCCCATCAGCCGCTCCTTCCTGAGCCGCAAAAAGGACAGGCAACACCTTGCCACGCAAAAACCGCGCACAAAAACGCATGGCGCAAGGCTCTTTATGCCCCTACTGCGTCTGTTCCAGCAGTCGGGCAAGAGCCTCCGCACGGGAGCAGCTATCTCTGCCCCCGTGCAGACAAGGTTTTCAAACTTAAAAACATCTTTGAAAACCATCAATTTCATATAGCACATTATTCCTTTTATTGTTGGCCTGCTCTTTAATCGTTATCCATCTACAATTACCGGGACTGTAACCTTTATTGTTGTCCATTCGGTCGATTGTACAAGCTCCAGAAGGTGCATTCTCATTGTAGCCGGTTGGCATCGCCCAATCTTTCAAAATGATATGGGAATATGCCCGCCTGATGAGAGGGCTGAAGCGTCTAACGCAGAAAATTACAGCCCGCTTGTACTGCCCAGCAGCGAAAGCAAGAAATCATCGTTGTATTTGAACTCGCTGTGAATCATTCTAGCCCCGCGGTCCAAGTGTGCCTTAAGGTACTTCTGAAAATAGTCGTCATCGCTGATGTGGGTACCTTCAAACATCTCAATCAGCCCCTTGTACAGACCGTCCCATTCACCTGTGATGGTCTGGCGGTTCAATTCAAGGCCAAAGTTATCCGTTTTAAAATCAGAATCGCACAGTTTCTTCCCGCTCTTAATAGACATCGAGATGGCTAATTTTGAAAGAACAAACGGCGCATAGTTGGTGCTTGCCGTCAGTTCTTCAAACATTTTCATGGTTCTTTTTGATGTTCGTATCTTGAATACCATATCTACACCTCAAAATAGGAGCCGCTCAGGACGTCCGTCCTCTGGCTGCCATTGTTTTCAAGTACATAGGTCGTTGCGATATGATCCTTGATCATCCTCACATGTTCCGAGTCAATCTCCTCATTGGT
Source organism: uncultured Eubacteriales bacterium (assembly GCA_949739085.1). Next base: position 2,510 of record CATIYU010000112.1, read on the forward strand.
TGAAAGAATAAAGACCTGGCCTTTGAGTTTACTAAAGAAATGGAGCGAGATATTCCTGCGGTGCTCTGTATCAATCCTGGCAAACGGCGTATCAATTACAAAAGGAATCTCATAGTTACACAGCTGAACCAGCGAGTGGTACAGCGCCATAATAAAAATCTGCTTTTCGCCGTTGGACAGGGAGGTCTTGTCAATTTCAACAGGCAACAGAACCGGGGCCGTCCCTCGCGCCTTGCAGTACGCTATGATTCCATCAATGTCCTCCGTCCCAGCCAACCGTTGGAGTTCGGTCATGCTGGCCTCTCCGATTACATCGCTCACCTGACCTGAGGGAGCCATCAGAATAGCTTCCGTCAGCTTGGCGGGATCAAAGCTGTCTGTTCTGTAAATATGGGTATTAAAATTGCCGTCAATGCGTATATTGTCAATAAAATGCGTTTTCCGCATCAGCCGGTTGATTTCTTCTTTAAAAAAGTCCTCCACCTTTCTAATCTGGCGCTGGTAAAGGATGCTCTGAAGTTTATCCAGCATCACGATGGCTCTGGCGGAAATATCGCTGATGGACGCCTTTTTCAGATCGTCTTCCAGCTTTTCCTGTGTACGCGCAAGCTGTGCGCCGCACTGCTTAACAAGCTCAACCTGGGCTGCTGTCTTTTGCTCCAGCTCTACCTGTTCCGTCAGCAGCTGGCTCTTTTTCTCAAAAAGCTCCGCACGCTGGCGCATATACTCCTGTACCGACGTCACATTGCTGTTATCCAGTTCTCTCCGGGTCCGGGTAGATAATGCAATGGAGCGCTTTATGGCTCGTTTGCATTTTGCTACCTTCTCCACGTCAAATTCAAGGATTTTGGTAATCTGTGCCATTATACAAGCGGCTTGCTCAAAGGAGAGATCCAAGATCTGCCGCACTTCAGTTCCATACGCTGTAAACGCGCGCCGCTTGATTTCAGCAATATCGCTGTTGAGCAGCACTTGGATTTCCGGCGAGTCCAGGATCTCGCAAAAGTTCCGGTATTTAAGGTTGTTATTTTCCGTTTCAATTTGACGCCTTAAATTTTGAACCTGATCTCGAATCATCAGAAATGGGATCAGATCTGAGGACCACCTCCTGAGCAGGGAATTCCAGGTGTCCCGCTTTTTCTCCTCCTCTTTTAGAACTGCCAATTTCCGCTTCCATTCATCCTCGGTGATGCCGCCCTTTTGGGTGTAATTCCTTTCAAGAATGGCAATATCCGCCTCGCATGTCCCAATTTCGTCAATGCATCTATCCAACCGGTCCTTTAAATTCTGAAGCTGTCTCTGCTCGGTTTCAGCGGCGTCCTTTGCGGCCAAATATTCATCCAGCGCGGAGGAGGCGTTCTGCCCAACGCCCTTAATCCGCTTGAAGTTTTTCCGCATGATGTCAAATGTATCATAACCGCAGAGTGTCAAAAACGCCTCTTTGATCCGCTCATTACTGCCTTCGTTCAGAAAGAAGTCCGCAATTTTTTCCCCATCAAAAAAGTACAGATTGAAAAGCTCCGGTGCGATTAGAGATAACAGGTATTTCTCAAAATCCGCCACCTCATCAAAGGAGAGAACCACACCATTTTTTTCCACGCTGAACGACTCTGTTAGAGAGTCGGAAAGCTCCCAGGAGCGCAGCAGACGGTAGACATCCGTCCCCCGGCCATTGCTGAGCTGAATTTCCATCCGTACATGGGCGGCTGCGGGGCGGGTCATTTTCGCGTTGTTGTTGATTAGCTTTGTAACCGCCCGCTTGTAGTATGCGTTCTCGCTTTTATAGCCCATGCTCATATAGCCGTAGAGGCAGAGCCGCATCGCAGTAAACAAAGTGGTCTTACCCGCGCCGTTTTTTCCGCCAACCAGGATGATGTTTCGTTCGTTCGTTACCGAGGTATTAAAAAGCGTCTCTCCCTCATAGGAGCCAAAGTTATATAGTTCTATCCTGTTAATTCTCATTCCGCAGCCCCTTTTCAATGCTTTCAAAATGAAGCCAGCCCTGGTTAATCACCCGGTCAAACGCCTTTGGAATCACAGAAGAATTCGTATAGTTTTTGTTTGCCTCAATTTCGATAATCAATTTTGCGATCAGCTCGAATTCTACCTGGTTCTCCTCACAGAGGCGCTTAATTTCGGCAATAATATCTTCCGGGAACACAGGGATTTTATACTCATCCCAGGGCAGCCTCTCTCCCTTGACGGAATAGTAGATCTCCACCAGCGACCTTCTCGACAGATCTCCCTCGTTATCCCAGCAGAGGTCGATCTGTTTGAGTTCGTCAAGAGTAATCAGCGAGAGACCAGTGGTCATCTCCAATTGGAGGAGGCGTCTCAAGATCTCCCTGCGGGTCTCCAGGGTAAAGGGGCCCTGGCCCATGGTTCCGTCCAGCTTCCGGTACACACTGCCGTTACGCCGCTTGTACTCGCGGGCAGCCGGGTTCGACCGAAGTTCCATCAGCTCATTTCTAAAGCCCCGCAGCGGTCTTAGCCACGTTTCACCCTTATTGATAAATGCCTGAAGGGATTTATCCTCTTTCACCATTGTGCAAATCCAGCACCCAAAGCGGGAATTGCCTGTCACGGGAATTTTTTCTTTGTCGATTTCGCCAATCACGCTCTGCTCCTCCCCCATGTTTTCGCCCTGGTACAGCGAGAAGAGGTATTTGTTGTCCGATCCCCATGGGGACAGGCCGTCCCCCTTGAGCAGGAATTTCCAAACATCCTCGTTGGGAATTTCTGTTAAAGGGTTGTAAATATAGGCGTTTTTTATGTCGTTGTGCGGCACCAGCAGTTTTCCGTCGATCTCCCGTGCCCGTATATTATTTGCGCGATAGGTGCTCTCTGCCTTCCGGACACCCAGGAGCAGGATCACTTCTCCGTTGTTTTTGATCGTCTCATAGGTGTAGGCATTCATTGGCTGGATCTTCAGCCGGTCCGTACACCACCTGAATCCAGGCGCTTCCGGTGTGGGATATCCCAACCCTATAATTTTACACCAAAAGGTATCCTCAACCTTCGGGTAGATTATATCCGCCCGGACCCGCAGCTCCGCCCCGTTTTTGTTGATGAGGCTGGACATCTTATGCATATAGTCCCGCACAATGGGATTTTCCACCATCGTGTCCGACGTCACGATGTATACGGTCTTATTCCGCTTCTCAGGGGGAAGCCTCTGAAGCATCTCCATCACCAGGCAGCAAAGAAGCGTGGAGTCCTTTCCGCCGCTAAAGCCAATCATCCACGGACGCTGGTCATGCTGGTACACAATAGACATTTCCTGTATAATATTTTCAAAAACTGCAAACTCACCTGAATATCCCATAGTATTATCTCTCCGTCATCTGCTTTTCTCGCTGCTGCTCTTCCTTGCTGAGCGGAAGCCCAATTTGTTTTTTTATAGCGGCGCAGGTTAGGACGATGGAGTCCTCGCTGTTCAGCACCTTGCCGTTTTCCCGAATTGTCCGGCCTACCCATTCATCATTTGAGCGGAGCCAGTTGACCTTTTGGAGCCGGACTAAGTATTCCTTCATGTCCAGGGAGCGGTGATCGTAAAAAAAGCGGCCCAACCGCCCGAATGCGTTGATAGTAATAGCCAGCGTTATGATATAGTTCTCGCGCAAAGCCTTCTTGGTCAGCTCTTTACGCAGGACTTCCTGCCATTCCGCGATATTGTCGGACACCAGCCGCCAGAAAGACAGCAGGAACGCAACATCCCCATCCGAGCAGCGGTCCCCGCGCAGAATCTTCTGATTTGCCTTATAAATCATATTAATTGTGAACAGGTTTGAAGAGTTCTTGCCGAGAATATCGCGCTCTTTATCTGTGTATTGCTTAAAAAATGGAATGGAGTCAATGACACTTTTTGTTGCAACGGCGACCGGGTCCCGGGCGTCGTAGAGGGTGGCCAGCGAATTGGAGGTCCTTACCGCATGTTTGTTCAGATCGGTAAACATTTGCTGGCTGCGGGCAAGGCCGTCGTCGCTGTAGAACACGATGGAAATTGTCTCCTTTTCCAGCGACGGGTCCTCCTGCATAGCCGCTTCTATGGCAGCTTTCCGGTGCTGGCCGTCATTAATCAGGAAAACGGACTCCATATCCGTCTCAAACATTCCCACATCTGTGTCCATAAAGGGGGTAAACTTAAACTCACCGTCAATAGAAGCGGCCAGTGCCGAGAAGACATAGGAGTCCCGATTGTCCAAGATATACCGCTTAATCTCCGGGATCCTCGCCTCATTGATTCGCCTCTGTGCCCGGTATTCCGGGAGGATCAGCTCGCCCTCTGCGGGAAAGAGGCGCGGAAGAAGCTTCATCGGAATCATGGAAATAAAGTATTCTCTGCCAGCCTGTACGCCCCGCACGGCAGGGAAGTGATACGAGAAGTTCATGCCGCACCTCCTAAAAAATGCAGTATACTTAAGAATGTACTTAAGTATACCGCATCAATGTCCATTCGTCAATCAGCTTTAACCAGTTTTTCGCTACACCTCCTCTTCGAGCAGCAGCTCGTCGGGCAAGGCGTCAATATCCAAATTCCTGCCCTCCACCGTCGACACCAGGAAGTTTTTTATGTTGTCCATGGTCTCAACGATAGAATCTCCTAATAATTCCACCAGTTTTGTCGCGCCGAAGTTGGCAAATTGGGTTAAAAAGTCTATTTTCTTGAAATCCGGCCCCTCGCCGAACGCAAGCTCCAGCCGCTTCTCCTCCGAGAATTGCTCTGTAGTCGTAGAAAGGATGGCAGCTTGGAAAATAAAATCAAGCTTACCATTATCGTTGTTCTGAAGCACATTTCGGGGAACGCTCCGCACATCCTCACCATTTTCCTCCGGCTTTTCGATCCGGCGGTCATACATCACCCCGATGGCCAGGGCCAGCATGTATAGGGAATAGTGGGTACGCGTCCTGAAAAGCGGGGACAGATTGTCAATTGCCGCCGCCCACGCCGTACCTCTCAGGTTAACATCTGTTGTCAGTTCCATAGATGTCCCTCCGCAATCCTGGAAATATTCTTCTCATCGTTGCTCATGATGGTCCACACCCGGCCAATGATTTCTGGCGAAAACACCTCGTGCAAATCATCCTTTGAGAACAGAATCACCTGCGGCGCAAACCTGGGAATCATGTTGACCACATTCTGCCGCTGGTCCGGGTCCAGCTTGGAGAAGGGTCCGTCCAACACCAGCGGATATTCCTTTGAAGAGAGATGATCCTCGCTCTGAAGCATTTTCAGAATACCGCCAATGTACGCAAAGGACACCACCGCAAACTGCCCCTCTGATTTTGATTCATCATTGAAGCTGTCTGTTACACGCACGGCGAACTCCGGGCTCACAGCCACCTTCCTCCGGCTGGTGAGCATACTGTCAATCAGGCTCTGTATGTTCTGCTCCAACCGGCGGCTATAGGCGGCGGACTCATCATCCAGTTTCTTGCGGAAGTACGCTGCTACTTCCTCCATAATTTTAATTTTACGGTTAATCTTTTCGCTGGCGCTGTTCTCCTGCGTGATTTTATCAAAATCCTGCATCTGTTTTTTTAGATATATCTCATATTTTTTCTGCTCCGTGCCGATTGCGCTGATTCGGACATCGAGATCGGTAATCTCTTGTTCTGCCTGCTGCCGCGCTACAATCAAATCCTCGATATCTGGACTTTTCTTCTCAGCCTCATCCAACTCATGAATCTGCTCGTCGCACTTCGCGGCATACTCGCTGTTCTCCAGCACCGACATGATACAGCGCTCAATTTCGCTTTTATCGTAGCCCTTCCCCCACATACGGGCGGCTTTAGAGAAGTCCTGGTACAGGCTGGAGTAGGAACGCGGCGGCATCATATCAAGGTAAGCGCTGATATGATGCCGTTCCGCGTCGCAGAGCGGATTGCCACAGACGCACTGTGCTGTGGACGGGTCCATAAGGTAGGAAATCAGCCTCTTAGAAATGCCGCTTGGCAGGCGGTCCTGCTCAACCTTCAAATGGATCTTCTGCTTCGCGTCCTGCACCGCCTTAGAAATCAAAAGCTGCGGGAACATTTCTGAAACGTGGTCGCCAAAGCGCGCCTGGGCGTCGGCTGCATTTTTAACGGACAAATTCTGCTGAAACTTTAACGCTTTGCGCTGCCGCTCATAATCCGCCTTGGACTTGAAGCCGCCAATCTGCTCAGACACAGAAACCAACGTGCTCTGAAGCCCAGCCTTTTTCTTTTGGGCCTCCTCTAAATCTCGCTCGAGACGCTCAAGCCGGGTCTGCGCACCCTCAATGTTGGTCTTGACCGCCGCGATTTGACTGCCGCTGGAGATGGCGCCCTTGCTCAGATAGAGCTTGCCTAACACAGTAGTTTTTAGTTTTGTCTCTCCCACGTGGTTAATTGCCGCCTCCAGGACGTCCAGGTCAAACATGGAATACAGCGCTTTGCGCAGTTTCCCGGCGGAGTCCTTCCCCTTCACGCGGAGGTCCGCAATCATGCTCTCTCCGTCAAAGAAGAAGTAGTCGGACAATCCAGAGGGGAGCAATTTCTCTATGGTCTCTTTCGGGCGCTCCATCCGCCGCCAATTGTAGTCGCCGTCCATTTTGCTGAGCGAGAAGTCCTCTGCGATTTTTTCCGAATCGTCGAGGCCCTTGCGGTAGGTATACGTCCGGCGGAGAGAATACTGCGCCCCGTCGTGTTCAAAGTCTATGCAGCCCATGACCTGGAACGTATCGCCAAAGGAGCGCTCGCTCTCGTACTGTAGGTTATAAAGACGGTCTGTGGTCGTTTTGTTGAAGTGGACCTGCCCATAGAACACCCATTGAAAGAGCTGGTGCAGGGTGGTCTTTCCGTCGCCGTTCTTTCCATAAATAATGGTAACTTTTCCATCCGTAGAGCACCGGATTTCACCGTGCTCCATAAAGTTACGGAAATTCTCAAATTCGATTTTGTTAATTTTCATCGGACACCGCACGCTCCAATTCGTCTAAAATCGACTTAACCACATCGCTTTTGGACTGATCTGCCGACAGCTTGCTCACCTGAACCTGCCGTTCTTTCTCCTCAATAAAACTGACCAGCTTGTGTGCAATCTCAGAGTCATTCATCAATTGTGTCCTCCATATCCTCATAGTCGTATACGCCGGCATCCTCTATCGACAACCCGTAAGTCTGTAAACGCGCTTCCAGTTCCGCTTCCAGTTCGCCCCAATTCAGCGCCAGTCTCGCATATTCATAGAACCGGCGGAGCTCAATCTTTGCCCACCCCTGCATGGTATGGGAGGGTAGTACAATGACGTCATAGATTTTGGCATACTCCTTACCGTAATAGGTGCGGAGAATACGGCCTCTGCGCTGGACAAACTCCCGGTAGTCGTCGTTGCTTGACAAAATCAGGGCGCTCCTGATGGAGGGGATGTTAATGCCCTCATCCAGGCAACGGATCGCGGCCAGCGCGGAGATTTCGCCCTTGTTGAAGGCATCCACCAACTCCATACGGTCTGTCATATTTTCTTTTGCCGTAAACTGACTGGCCTTGAAGCCGTGGCTGCTTAGAACCCGCTTGATAGCCTGAATGTGGCGGAGCTCCTCGCCGGAGCGATTGTCAAACAGCTTGCCGTCGCCGCAATATACAACAAAGTGGTCCTGTTCCTTAATCTGGTTCACAATCCCGTCGATGTGAAGCTGTTTTTCCTCGGCCATTGAGATCACCCGAAGCCGGCTGCGCAGAGATTTCACCAGAAGATCTGGGTTAATGCATTTGCTGTTTTTGAAACAGGACAAAATCCTCTGTGTATAATATCTGAATTTGTCCTCTTCGCTCTCTGTCGCGCTGACAAAAATGGGATGGTATTCATATGGCACCAGGAAGCCCCGCTCCAAGGCAGCCTCAATCGGCAGATAAAAGACCTGCCCGCCGAACCATGCCATAAGATCCGCGCCCTTCTGCGCGGACGAACCGCTATATGGCGTCGCACTCAGCCCCAGCAGGTACTGAAAGGTATCCTTCAAGGAATCTGGGCGGTCTGTAAAACGGTGGGCCTCATCCACGATCAAGAGCTTTTCTTCCCTGGATTTTCCAACAGCGGCCAGAAATCGCGCCATCCGGAAGGAGGCAATGGTAGAGATCACGATGATCTGGTTATCTGGGCTGTACTTTTTCCGAACAATTTCCTGGGAAATCTGCTGCTCCCAAGCTGGATTCTCCGAAGAAACCATCACCAGCTTTGCCTGTGGAAAAACCTTCACAACATCGTCCGCCCACTGGCGCACCAAGTGCTTGTACGGGGCGCAGATGACAACCATGGCAGGGTGCGACTCCAAAAGCTTCTTTGCGGAATAAATGGCAGTCCACGTTTTGCCAGTACCAGTAGCCATCACATAGAAGCCATGACAGCCGTTCTCCACCCAGGCTGAGATCGCCTCCTCCTGGTAATCCCTCAGTTTCACAGGGCCTGCCGTCACTGCGCTACGCTTTCGCTTCTCAATTACCTCCAAAATACGCATTCTTGCGGACTCTCTATAGCTGTATACCCTCACATAGGGATTTGTGTCATTCCAAAGCGCGTTGAATTCCTCCCGCTCGTCCGCCACGCTCGCCTGTTCCGCGGTTACCCAGCTTTTTACCACCCGGATCTTCTCATAATTGTCCTGATATCCATTGATACTGGAATTGGCGGAACCAAAGAAGGCGATTACATTGCCGTCAAAGTCCTCAAGAATGCCCAGCTTATCATGGTACATTCCGGCAGTATTGGCAATAGCAATTTTGATGTCCAGCGTCCCATTGGCAATCAGGGCGGCAAGCAGCCTCAGCCGGTCATCATCCAATTCCTCCATTGCGGCAACAAAGTCCCGTGTAAAGGCGCTGGCAACCGTCTCCTCCCGCTTCTCATAGCCGAGATGGATTGCCTTGATATCCTCTTCATTCAGCTGCGGACTGGCAACCAACTCAATTTTTCCACCCCGACGCGACAGCGCCACAATGCCGTCAAGGACCGGCGCAAATACACTGGAGGAGAAGTACCCTACGCTGCGCTGATATCGTTTCGCCTGTTTCAAGGCGGGGAGGAGGAACGATTGGGCGATGTTCTCCTCGCCGCAGCTGATGTAGCTTAGCTTGATGTCCAAATCTGAAAAACTCATAAATCCGTCTCCATGTACAGCCGCAGGCAGCCTCCCGATGCGGACACGATCATAAATCCCCGTCAAGATCAATTAGACCGGCAATCAGGTCGTCGATCCTGTCCAAGTCATCGATCTCCACAGCCTGCCCAGGCAAATCCAGCGCGATATCCTTGAAAGCGCCGGAATCCATTTTATCCGGCGGCGCGACCAGAGGAACCGCCATGCGCAGCTGGCTGGATGACGTCGCCACGGCCAGCTTGCTCCCCCATTTTTTCAGCGTACTATAAATCAGCCAATCTGTCCACGGTATTGCAATCTCAGGGAGACGGCGCCAACAGGTAAGCTGGGAAATTGGCTGAGTTCCACGAACCTCCTGCGCAATTATTGCCTCCGTTTCCCGGGCAACCGGCCCGGTAATCCCTGTGCTCTCGATGGACACCATCATATAGGCGTCCCGCAGCAGGAAACGGTCGTTACACGAGTTGACGTATTCCAGGAGCGACGGGATCTGAAGCCGGTTTTCTTTACTAAACTCCTTGATATCTGATATGGCAAACTCGTCACCACTATATATCAGATTGTGCAGCCGCTCGCCCGGGCGTCCGATCTCCACACCTTTTTCAGCGACATAGGGCCGTGAAAATTGGAAATCATCTCGAAACAGGTACTCCAATACGCTAAATGCGCTAAAGGGGAACATGGCGGCGTTTCGGGAGAAGACTTCTGGGAGCTTGCGCTGGAGGATCTCATAGAGCTCCGTTCCGTGGTGGGCTTCGTGGTCGGATACGATTCCAGCGAGAATTTGGTGCAGAAAATTCTTTTCTTCCTCTGAGATATCCAAGCGGCTGGCGTGTAAATAAGAGCCAAAATAATTTAAAACATCAGGGTCATTGACCGAGAGTTGGATGATGATATCTGTAATTCCTGGAAAAGCGCTTTGAATTTGCTGTTTTTGAACAGGATACACCGATTTTTTGATAAAATTAACAACAGAAGAATACAGGGAGGTGGTCTCTGCGTCTTTGGAAAGATAGTCCCTTCTTAAATAGAACTTATCCGAATATAGTTCACGGAGGATGCCCTGTAAAAAATATTTATTGTATACCCCCTCGTCATTCAGCTCATTTTCGAACACACTGTAGAGCGTATTGATTAAAAAGACTCTTTGATCACTCTCCTCAATATATTGGAGAATACGGCCGGCAAGTCCGTTTGAAATATATGCTCCCTTTTTAGGCTTGTACGTTCCTCTGCCGCACAGGACGCACACGTTGGCAATCCTGGCAGTCAGCGCACGGTCGTTCTCGGGTATGTCCACGCCGCCAAATTCGGCAGCCACCTGCACACGGAACTTCCGGAGCTCATCGGGGTCGTAGGCTCTAATCCCCTCCGGGTAGTGTTTTTCCAGAACAGTCAGATAGATGTCTCTCATAGTCAGCCGGGAGCGGTGGTACACATCGCCCGTCAGATGATACGTCTCCATGAAAACCTTTTGGAACGCGTCCTGGGGAAGATCGCCGTCCTCGCACACATCACTCAAAATAGCCGGGAACTGGCTGATCTTGATCAAATCTGGGAGAGAATCGACGTAAGAGTGTACACGCTCCTGGATAGAATCGCCGCCAATGATGAAAAGATCGAGCTCATCATCGTAAGTGTAATATGTATTTTCACAGGTGCGGAGAAAATATAGTAGCTCCACAACGTCCGTTGTGCAGTACTCTTCAATGTCAGCAGAGGTCAAGACAGTCGCGCCGTTTTTCTCGGCAGCAATCCTGGTAATGAGCCGAAGGCGGCTATACTCATGCATAAACGTTCGCCGCGCCTTGGCCTCGATCTGCCTCACGCGCTCACGGGTGACCCCTAAAACAGCGCCGGTCTGCTCCAAGGTCTTCTTTCTGAGCCGCATCTGAATAACGGTCTTTATCCGCTCCTTGGTATAAATCCTCTGAAATAGTTGTTCCACTTCAAGATTGAGATCAAAAGCGCACCACCTCAGGAAATTTTTGAGCAAACCAAACTCCTGAGAATGTTCAGGGGGACAACTGGCTGCCAAAGCCTCTATTGTGCATTCCTCTGAGGGGCACAGCGAGCGCAGTGTTTTTCTTTGAGAATCGTTGGCGGTAAATGCGTTAATATAACCGGCGGCTCTGTTCTGCCGCCTATAACCGGGAATTTTCCCCGCAATACTCCGTATTTGCGAATACCTCTCTGACTCTGCACGGAAGTTATTCAGCATGGAAATAAGGGGAGCGATTTTTTCTGGATTGCAGTAGCACTCCAGAACCAAGTCTCCTCCCAAGATCTCAAATCCATCCTTATATGCTGAGAGCATACGTTTTTCCTCATTTGGGAGGGTTAGCCCATCAAAAAGGGAAAATTCACCCAAAACAACAGACTCGACATGCGCTGCGGCCAGCAGCGATTTTTGTTTTGGGTTGTTAGCGCTCAGATTTTTCTGAATGACCGAGTCTTTGGGAAGTGCCGCCAGGCTATGCTCAACTTCCTTCATGCAGGTCCGGCCAAAACCTTTGATCGCCAGGAGTGTTTCTGGTGTCTCCGCCAGCAGGTCAGCTACTGTTGAGATGTTGTTTGATCGAAACCTATTAGCAACCCGTATGGACAGAGGCAAATCTGTCACGGGCATGTCTATATAATGCCACCCTCTCATAAAGAATGACACTACACGCAGGACATAGCATCCCTGTTACCTCCGACAAAGTTATTCCATGCCGCACCCCATATTATCGGTAGCGGTTACCCAAAATAACGGAGGGCAATACAATAAACGAATTAAAACCGAGAATCCATGACGAAACAAGCGGGCTTGATTATATCCTTGTCGGGGACTACTACATTCCAGCTATTGAATTGCCAGAGGGCAATAGACATCCTATTGTAAAGTGGAAGAAGGTAAAAGCTACGACGACATTGTATGTTGTGCCGAAGCGAGAAAATTAGGTTTAAATCACTTGTAAATGTATGGATGTAGGAATAATCATTACGGGGAAGCCTGCTCCACAAACAGGCTTCCCCGTGATGTTTTATGCACAAAGTAGAACGACATTATTTGACCCTACATGAATTTTTTGAGCAGATTCATTATGCTCTCTTGACTATAAGTAGCTGACTCATCGTTTTCGGATAAAGCAGTAGTTGAACCCTGTGCAATTAAATTTAAATCTGTGTTTCTGAGGATGAGTTTTGCAATATATGCATCACTTGCGCCAATTTGAATACGTGATTTTCCTGCAACATTTTTGACATATTTCCATTCAAGCCGGAAACTTCCCTCAAATACACTTCCTTTAGTTATATGGTTTTCAAGAATCCACCTTGCTGCATCTCCTACAGCAAATGCATCAATATGCTTTGCTTCATCGCCGACATCGCTATAATCGACACCCAGAACAAATAAATCATTCAAATATAAAGCTTTTCCTATAGGGAGATTGTATGCTTCAAATAACTCTTCTTTGAGACGCCATGACCCAAATGTGCCATCAAATCTTACACGTAATCTTACGGTTTGATCCAAATACTCCCCCGGCATAAGTAGAAAATTCTTATATACGGCTGCACCCTGCAAGTATTCTTCAGTTGCCGCTACTTTCCCTGTGGAATCTGAAGACGATACCTTATCATTCTTATCCGTCTTGCGCTTAAATTCATCTTGCAACGCTCTGGTTAACTTGTCACGCAAATCCTCGGGCGTAGTAAAACTGGCAGTAAGTCGATTGCTAGCACTGTTCTGAAGCCTTTTTTTGAATTTTTCCAGTCTTGATAAATCTTCAATGTCAATTTTATCAGATTCAATGTCTCCTTTCCTAATAAAAACTAGTATAGGAATTCCCAGCCGTTCTGCTTCGTTAAACTCCAATTCCGAATAAGATAGATTTGAATCTTTATAAAGTGAACCGTAACGAAAACCTACAATAGAAACGCAAAATTGACACTGCCGAATCTCCTCGTAACATCTGTCAATAACAGGTTGCGTCGTTGCAGTGAATCTCTCCATTCCCATTGGGATTGATTGGATATTCGTTAATGCGTCCGATGCGGCATTTCGAAAATCCTTCATATCCTCATAAGTTGAAGATATAAACACCCGATACGCAGGAGGTGGATTGCCAGTATCTTTTTTAGCCATAATACAAACCTTCTTTCTCCCAAGTATGCTAACTGCAATGAGTATATTATACACCCTCCAACAAATTTTTCAATACCTATCCCCCTTTTTCTGTAATTGCATTGCATTAGCTATGGACAGTATCATCAACCGAGCCGAGAAAATCATCAGGAGTGACGTTTAGCATGGTCAAAGTTCCAACAAATGCGCTGGTACAAGAGTATGAACATCAAGGGGAGCCTGCTGCTATCTGAAATTGAAGTGTGACCCTCTACTTTGCTTATGAATATCATCGGCTTTCAGTATTTGTCCGTTTTTCTACCATTACATTCCCGGCACAGCATTTGACAGTTTTCAGGTACTGTTTGCCCGCCTTTGCTCCAGGGCTTGATGTGGTCGCCCTCCATATCCCCAAATTCAAAATGGCGATGACAAATTGGGCAAATGCCGCCTTGCTTACTGTACGCAGCCATTTTGTCACGCTTGTCAAAAGCCCTTAAATTGAGCAACCTTCCGGCGAACGGGTCCGCATCTCTGCACAGTAAAAATTCATAAATGCCTTTGTTTTTCTGCACATCGTCATCTTCATGCAGCCGCTTTACTTCTTTATCCATTACAGAGGAATTGTAGCTGCGGCTGTGATAGGCATTGTAAAGATGGCACCAGCCCAAGCCTTTCATATCAGCGTAGTATGTCGGGAAAATCTTCTGCACCCAGTTAATTACATCCTGAAAATACTGCCATAATTCATCTGCGTCCGCATCCGATTGATGTGCCGACATATACTGCGTAATATCTTTGATGCTCTGAAATTCGCAAATTCCCGCAAGTGCCTTCTCCAGTAGTTCCTGCCGATTTGGATCTCCTGTGATATACCGATCCGCAAGCCCTTTGGCGGCGCAGGTGCGTTTGGAAAAATACCGTTTCGCATCGCTTAACCAGGACCCGGTGTAAACTGAGTTGCGAAGTTCCTGTTCCGTCAGTTTCTCTCCGGCAATATTGACAACACGGAACCATTCCAATTTCTCCGACTCCTCGCCCTCGCAAACATATATCATAAACGAATAATCTATAAGGGCTTTATATAAATCATCAGGCAGAGAATCACAGTAATAGGCTTTTCCTGACAGCGTGATAGGAAACTTATGCTGTAGATACTGCATCACTGAA
>CATIYU010000113.1 GCA_949739085.1 uncultured Eubacteriales bacterium
CCTGGCCCCCGTCTCCGACGGAGAGAGCGGCGGCATCATGGCCGTGCTCCACGACGTCACCGCCCAGCGGAAGAACGAGGAGATGCGCAAGGAGTTCGTAGCCAACGTCTCCCACGAACTGCGCACCCCCCTCACCAACGTCCGCAGCTACGCGGAGACCATTCGGGACAGCGAGGACATCCCCCGGGAGATGGAGAACAGTTTTTTGGACATCATCATCAGCGAGACGGACCGCATGACCCGGATTGTTCAGGACCTGCTCACCCTCAGCCGCCTGGACTCCGGCAGGGCAGAGATCAAAATGACCCGCTTCCCCCTCCTGGACGCCCTGGAGTCTGTCTGCCGGGCCGTGGAGCTGGAGGCCCAGCGCCACGGGCATGACTTCCAGCGGCTCTACGCACCCCCGCTGCCTCTCATAATGGGGGACCGCAGCCGCCTGGAACAGGTGGTAATGAACGTGGTGGGCAACGCCATCAAATACACCCCCGACGGCGGCGTCATCACAGTGGACGCGGGGGTCCGGGGGAAAAATGTCTGGATCGAGGTCTCTGATAACGGCATTGGCATTCCCCGCCAGGACCGGGAGCGGATCTTCGACCGCTTCTACCGGGTGGACAAAGCCCGCTCCCGGGAGAGCGGCGGCACCGGCCTGGGCCTCTCCATCGCCCGGGAGATCATCCTGCGCCACCGCGGTTCTATCGCTATCCGGGACCAGGAGGGCCCCGGCACAACGGTGCGGATTCTCCTGCCCATCCGCCAGGAGGGGGAGCATGAATAAGAGACAGCTTATCAACAACCTTCAGAATCTGGCGCTGCTGCTGCTGGCCTTCTCGGCCCTGTTCCTCCTTTTGCAGCTATTTCTGTTTCATGGCGGCCTCACCGTCCAGGCCCCCCTGTCGCCCCCCGCCCAAACCGGGGAGGAGGGGGGCGGACTGGCGTTCCCCTCCGTCCATATGATGGTCACCGGGGACAGCGCCTACGGCCGCTACGGCCAGATGTACGCCGCCGGGGGGGACACCCTGCTCCAGCAGGCGGTGCCTCTGCTGCGGGAGGCCCTGGGGTCCGCCTCCGAGGTGGGCCCCGCGGCGGACGGGGCCCTGCGGGAGGCCCTGAACACCCCCAGCCTGTACCTGGACCTCACCTGCCGCCTGCCTTTGGCGGCGGTGGCGGCCTGGCTGGAGGAGGACGCCTATTTTGACCGCAGTCTCAGCGCCATGGCCCTGACCACGGAGCGGGAGGACGCGGCCACCCTCTACCTGCTGGACGGAGAGGGCGGCGTCTACCGCTGCTATACCGCCCTGCCCGTCTCTGCCGTGCAGGCGTTTTGCGCCGGAACCTCACCCAACGGCAGCGCCTTTGCCTACGAGTCCGGCCACGCCGCCCTGCCGCCCTACAGCGTCCTGGTGGCGGAGGCCCCCGCGCCGCCGGACGTCCAGGCGGAGCTCCCCGCCGGGTACTCCGCCTACAAGCTGCTCACCGCCCTGGACTTCAACGCCCACACCACCTACCGCTACACGGAGAGCAGCAGCGGCGTGGAGGTGGTGGAGGAGTCCCCCCGGACCCTGCGCATCGGCCCGGACGGCGCGGTGGGCTACTCCGGCGGCAGGACCGTGTCCTCCTCCCTCTACCGGGTGGGCGGCAGCGGCGGCCTGCCGGAGGTTTTGCAGTGCGCCTGCCGTCTGGCGGAGGCCCTCACCGCGGGTACCGGCGCCGCGCCGCTGTACCTGCGGGCGGTGGAGGAGACCGGGGAGGGCTGGCGGGTGCGGTTCCAGTACCAAGTGGCGGGGATTCCGGTGCTCTTCGCCAACGGAGGCGACGCTCTGACAGTATTGTTCAGCGGCGGAGCGGTCACCGGGTTTCAGTACTGGTGCCGGAGCTACAGCGAGCCCCAAGAGGAGCCGGAGAGCGCGCCGCCGCTCCTGCCCCCGGCCATGGCGGCGGCGATCGCCGGGGAATATCCGGCGGCCCGGCTGGCCATCGGCTATGTGGACGGCGGCTCAGGCCGCCTCTCCGCCCAGTGGCTGGCCCAATAGCCAAACGCGACGAAAGGAGGCCCGGCCTGTGGAGACCTACCGGCTGAAAAATATTGCCATACTGCTGCTGGCGCTGCTCAACGCCGGACTGCTCCTGCTGCTGGGCTATCAGTTCTTACAGGCCAGGCGCACGGAGGCGGAGGCCGCCCGCCAGCTGGAGGTCCTCTGCGAAACCAACCAGCTTACTCTGGGCAGTCAGGTGGACCTGACCCAGCAGCCCCTGAGCCCTCTGACCCTGGCCAGGGACAGCGAGACCGAGAAGGCCATCGCCGTCTGGCTTCTGGGGGGCGGCACGGACGCCTCCAGTCAGGGCGGCGGCATGATCAGCTATACTGGAGAGAAGGGGGCTATTCAGTTCCGCTCCGGCGGCGGCTTCGACGGCAGCCACCTGGCCGTGGAGGTGGAGGACATCGCCGGATTTTCACAGGACTTCTGCCGACAGTTCGGCTACCGAAACATGTCCGTCCAGATCCGGGGCCGCAGCGGCAGCGCTGTTGCCGTCCAGGAGGTGGCGGGCGTGCCTGTGTACGGGTGCGACGTGTCGCTGTTTTTTGAGGACGGCCTGCTCTCCACCGTCTCCGGGGCCCACGTCAGCCTGGAGAACGCCGCGGTGGAGGCCGGTCAGAGCATGACCTGTGTCACCGCCCTGGTGCGGTTCCTGGACTTCCGGAGCGCGTCAGGGGTGGTTTGCAGTCAGGTGGAGGATGTGCAGTGCATCTACCAGCTCCAGAGCACCGCCTCCACCCAGCGTCTCCTGCCCGCCTGGCGGATTGAGACAGATACCTACACCTACTTCGTGGACTGCGCCAGCGGAGAGGTCGCCAGAAATTAAAGGAGAG
Source organism: uncultured Eubacteriales bacterium (assembly GCA_949739085.1). The sequence continues at coordinate 2,873 of CATIYU010000113.1, forward strand.
AGGTATCCGGTGGATACCTCTCTCTCCTATTTCCCCACGCAGAACCGCTCAAAAATCCGTGAGACCAGATCCTCCCGAAGGGTACGGCCCGTCAGCTCCCCCAGGGCGTTCACCGCCTCCTCGGCGGCGGCGAGGGCCGCGTCCGGAGTCAGGGCCAGGGCCTCACGGGCCCTCCGGATGGCCTTCAGCGCCCGGGAGACCGCCTCCGCCTGCCGGGCGTTGGTGAGAATCTGCCCCGGCGGAACGTCCCCGGCGGGGAACAGCGCCGCGACGGCTTTTTCCAGCTCATCCAGTCCCTCCCCGGTGACGGACGACACGGATACTTCCGCGCTGGGACACGTGCCGGGACCCGCCGCCTCCGCAGAACCGGCCCACGGCGGGGAGAGGTCCCGCTTGGACTTCACGTAAATCCATGGCTTGCCCGTTTTGGCAGCCTGAAGCAGAAGCTCCCAGTCCTCCCCGGTGACGGGCGCGGAGCCGTCCACCACCAACAACAGCAGCTCCGCGCACTCCATGGCCGCCCGGGAGCGCTCCACCCCCAGCCGTTCCACCTCGTCTCCGGCGTCCCGGATCCCGGCGGTGTCAATAAGCCGCAGCAGCACGCCGCCTACCACCGCTTTCTCCTCCACGGTGTCCCGGGTGGTGCCGGGGATGTTGGTGACAATGGCCCGCTCGTAGCCCAGCAGGGCGTTGAGCAGGGAACTTTTCCCCACGTTTGGCCTGCCCAGAATCGCCGTAGGCACCCCCTGCCGGAGGATCTTTCCCCGGCCGAAGGTAGCAAGTAGCTCCTCCAAGGTGCGCTCCGCCTGGGAAAATACCAGGGCGATGTCCTCCCGCTGGAGGTCCTCAATGTCCTCATCCGGGTAGTCCACCACCGCGTAGAACTGGCTGGCAACATCCAAAAGATTCTCGTAGACGCCCTGAATCTTCTGGCCAAGGGACCCGCCCAGTTGCCCGGCGGCGTTGCGGGCGGCGGCGGCGGTCTCCGCCTCAATGAGGTCAATGACCGCCTCGGCCTGGATGAGATCCAGATTCCCGCTGAGAAAGGCCCGCTTGGTGAACTCCCCCCGGCCCGCCGGTCTGGCCCCGGCGGCGGTGAGAGCCGCCAGTCCTTCGCTGAGCACCACTGGAGAGCCGTGGCAGTGGAACTCAGCGCAGTCCTCGCCGGTGTAGCTGTGGGGGCCGGGAAAGCGGACCGCCAGGACCTGGTCGATGGCCCGTCCTTCCCGGTCCAGGAGGGCGCCCAGCACCAGTTCCCGGGGGGGCAGGTCCTGGAAGGCTCTGCCCCCTGCGGCGCGGAAGACCTGGCCGCAGGCGTCGAAGCAGCCGTCCCCGGAGACCCGGAGGATGCCGATGGCGGAGAGGGTATTTCCGGTGGAAACAGCGGCGATAAGATCCATAGGATGCTCCTTTCTCATCTGTCTGGATAGGGAAGGCCCTTTGGCAGGCCCAGAATATAGTCCGCAGATACTTGGTAGAATTCACAGAGTTTGATGATATCATCAACAGCATAGCGCGTCAGGCGCAGCTCATATTTTGAGACGGCGGCTTGCTTGCATCCCAAAAGTGCGGCAATTTCCTTTTGACCAACATCATGATCCTCCCGCAATGCCGTCAGACGGTCAACATAATCCATAATACTCACCTCAGAAACATCATAAATATTCCAAAACAGAGTATTTGCAAATATTCCAATTCGGAGTATACTTTTCCCGAGGAGGGATATTATGTCAGATTATGTGCCAATGAGAAAAATACAAATTTCTATTCCAGAGCTAGCCCATCAAAGCTTAAAGACATTAGCCGGAGAGGCTGGACAGCCTGTTTCAACCTATATCAAATGTCTAATAACAAGGCATTTGCTTGATGCAGGCCAACCAAATATACATGGAGGAAAAATAGAAACAACCGGGCGGGCCGCACAGCCCGCCCGGTTGGCGCTTTCTTCTCTACTTGATGACCTCGCCCCGGGCCTTTTTCTCCTCGATCTCCCGGAGGGCGTCCTTGTGGCTGAGGTTCACCCGGCCCTTCTCGTCAATCTCGGTGACCTTGACCCACATCATGTCGCCGATTTTGCACACATCCTCCACCTTCTCCACCCGGTGGTTCGCCAGCTTGGAGATGTGGACCAGTCCGTCCTTGCCGGGGGCCAGCTCCACAAACGCGCCGAACTGCATCAGCCGCACCACGCGGCCATAGTAGAGGCTGCCCACCTCGGGCACGAACACGATCTGATCGATGGCGTGCTTGGC
>CATIYU010000114.1 GCA_949739085.1 uncultured Eubacteriales bacterium
CCGCCGCTCGTAGGCCAGCCGCTGCACGTCGATCTCCGCGATGGTCAGTCCGGCGGTAAAGCGACTTTCCGCCAGCATGGCCCCATTTTCCGCGATCATATTGTGGCCGGCGAACACCAGGTCGGTGGTGGACTCCCCCTCCCCGGCGTCGGCGTAGACGTAGCCGCAGCACAGGCGGCCCGACTGGCCTGCCACCAGCTGGCGGCGGTAGGCGGCCTTGCCCACTACCTCGTTGGAGGCGGAGAGGTTCAGGATTACGGTGGCCCCTGCTCTGGCCAGGCGGCTGGAGGGCGGGTCCGTGGCCCACAGGTCCTCGCAGATCTCAATGCCCACCTTCAGCCCCGGCATCCCCTTGCACTCGATCACCGTCTGGGCCAGCGATGTGAAGAGGCTGGCGTTTCCCGGCCCGCCGGGAACCTCGATCATCAGATGCAGCGGCTTGTCAAAGGCGTTTACCGTCTCAAACCAGCGCTTCTCGCAGAACTCCCCGTAGTTGGGCAGGTAGGTTTTGGGGACCACCGCCACCACCTCGCCCCGCTGCACCGCTACGGCGCAGTTGAAGAGCTTCCCCCCCGCCCGCACGGGCATACCGAAGGCGGTGAGGATCTCCAGGTGCCGCGTGGCCTCCAGGATGGTCCGCAGGCCCTCCTCCGCCCCGTCCAGGAGGGTGTCCTGGAGGAAGAGGTCGCCGCAGGTGTAGCCCGTGAGGCAGAGCTCTGGCAGGGCCAGAATCTTCACCCCTTGCTTGTCCGCCTCCCGCATCATGGTAAAAATCTGCTCCGCATTGTAGCGGCAGTCCGCCACCTTGATGTTCGGCGTACCGGCGGCCACAGAGATGAAACCGTCTTTCATAAAAGATTGCCTCCTTTAATTAGATCTGTTGCCGCTATTGTACCCCCAAAAATGGAAAAAAGCAACCCGGGCGCGGCGAAGGCAGTCCCGGGAAAGAAAAGGAGAGTCCCCATGACAAAGCAAGAATTTTCCGCCCTGGCCGCCGCCGGGACAGTCCTTCTGGACGGGGCCACCGGCTCCAACCTCCGCGCCGCCGGGATGCCGGTGGGCGTGTGCCCAGAGAAATGGGTTCTGGAGCACCCCCAGGTCCTGCTGGATCTCCAGCGGGCCTATGTGGACGCGGGAAGCCGGGTCCTGTTTACCGCCACTTTTTCCGGCAGCCGCGCGGGACTGGAAAATTATGGCCTGGAGGAGAGGGTAGGGGAGGTAAACGCCGCCCTGACCGCTCTCACAAAGGCGGCGGCGGGGGACCGCGCCCTGGTGGCGGGGGATTTGTCCACCGTGGGCCGCCCTCTAGAGGGAGAGGCGGCCTACGCCCGGGCATACGGCGTCTACCAGGAGCAGATGGAGGCCCTGGCGGCGGCGGGAGCGGACCTGCTGGTGGTGGAGACCCTCATGGGGCTGGACGAGGCGGCGGCGGCCCTGGACGCGGCGGCAGGTCTGGACCTGGCGGTCCTCTGCTCCTTCTCCGTGGAGGCGGACGGGGGGCTTCCCTTCGGCGGGGACGTGCGGGCAGCGGCGGAGCTGGCCCAAGAAATGGGAGCCGCCGCCGTGGGAGTGAACTGCTCCGTGGGCCCCGACCAGCTGGAGAGCGCCGTCCGCTGTCTGCGGGCGGCGGTGGATATTCCCGTCATCGCCAAGCCCAACGCCGGACTTCCCGTGATGGATGAGAGGGGACAGGCCCTCTACTCCATGGACGCCGCCAGCTTTGTCCGGCATATGCTGGTTCTGACTGGGGCCGGGGCGGGCGTTGTGGGCGGCTGCTGCGGCACAACGCCCGCATATATCCGGGAGCTTGCCGCGGCGCTGGACGGATAAAAAACCAGCCGTACAGGTCTCTGTACGGCTGGTTTTTTATGAGGCGGGTTACCCCTTTATGGTGCCGTCCGGGTTGAATACCGGCAGGGGGGCCAGATAGGTAATGTCCGTCCGGGCCAGGGCGTCTCCCTCGGCCAGAATAGCCGCCCGGCCTGTGACAATGCCGCCCGCAGTCTTTACCAGCTCCTCCAGGGCGTGGAGGCTCTCGCCGGTGGAGATCACGTCGTCCACAATAAGAATCCGCTTGCCCTTCATCATGGCGCAGTCGTCGGAGCCCAGGAACAGGTCCTGATTGCGCAGGGTGGTGATGGACCGCACAGACACGTGGATGGGGTCCGGCATGTAGACCTTGGACCCTTTCCGGGCAATAAAGTACTTTTTAGCCCCGGACTGCCGGGCCATCTCGTGGATGAGAGGGATGCTCTTCGCCTCGGCGGTGAGCATATAGTCGTAGCTGTCCGCAGGAATCCGCTCCAGCAGGGCCTGGGCGCAGGCTACGGTGAGCTCCGCGTCTCCAAAGATGATGAAAGCGCCGATGTACAGCTCGTCGCTGACCTTGCAGAGGGGCAGCTGCCGCTCCAAGCCCGCGACCTTCATAGTATAGGTCATAGTGGAATAACCTCCTGAAAAATGTTTTCTAATATTTTCCCGCCGCGCTCAGCGCTCCGGGGCCTTGCTCAGATCCAAACTGCGGATGTGCTTGCGCAGAGGCAACACCGACGGCGGTGATACGCTCAGCTCGTCTATGCCCATGCGGAGAAAGGTGTCCGTCAGCGCCGGGTCCGCGCCCAGCTCGCCGCAGATGCCCACCCAGCAGCCGTGCCGGTGACCGGCCTCCACTGTCATGCGGATCATCCGCAGAACGGCGGGGTGATGCGGGTCGTAGAAGCGGTCCAGCTTGGAGTTCTGCCGGTCGATAGCCAGGGTGTACTGGGTCAGGTCATTGGTGCCGATGGAGAAAAACTGCACCTCCTCCGCCAACTCATTGGCAATCATCACAGCAGCCGGAGTCTCGATCATAACGCCGGTCTCCACCTCGCCCATGGCTACGCCCGCAGCCAGCAGTTCCCCGCGGCACTCCGCTAGCACTGCCTTGGCTTCCCGCACCTCCTGCACGGAGATAATCATGGGAAACATGACGGACACGGTTCCATAGGCGCTGGAGCGCAGAATGGCCCGCAGCTGCTGCTTGAAGACGTCCTTTCGGGCCAGACAGATACGGATAGCCCGGAAACCCAGGGCCGGATTTTCCTCCCGGTCCAGGTGAAAGTAGCTGGCCTGTTTGTCCGCGCCGATGTCCAGGGTGCGTATGATGACTTTTTTCCCGGCCATGGCCTGGACGACCCGGCGATAGATCTCAAACTGCTCCTCCTCGCTGGGGTAGTCCCCGCTCTCCAGGTAGATAAATTCGCTGCGGAAAAGGCCGATGCCCCCCGCGTCGTTCTGGAGGGCCAGCCCCACGTCGGCGGCGTTGCCAATGTTGGCGTAGACGTTGACCTCCCGGCCGTCCAGGGTCACGTTGGGCTTCCGCTTTAAGTCCTGGAGCAGGGACACCTGCCGCAGGTCTGTCTGCCGCCGCTCCTCCATGGCGCTCAGCAGCTCGCTGGCGGGGTCCATGTAGACGCAGTGGTTATAGCCGTCGATGATGGCGAGCCTGCCGTCCCAGCTGTCGTCGAAGTCCACGCCAATAAGGGCGGGGATGTTCATGGTCCGGGCCAGGATAGCGGTGTGGCTGTTGGTGGAGCCGTAGCGGGTGACAAATCCCAGCAGCTTGCTCTTATCCAGTTGTGCGGTCTGGCTGGGGGTCAGATCATCGGCCACCAAAATGGCCGGCTCATCCCCCAGGAGGCCGCCCTCCGTGCCGCCGGTGAGGATGGTTACCAGGCGGTGGGAGATGTCCTTTACATCTGTGGCCCGGGCCTTCATATAGGTGTTTTCCATGGCGGCGAAGGTAGCGGCGAAGTCCTCGCCGGTGGCGTTGGCGGCGTATTCAGCGGTGGCGCCCTGCCGCTGGATGATATCTCTGACTTCACCGGTATAGTCGTCGTCGTCCAGCATCATCTGGTGGATTTCAAAAATGGCCGCGTTCTCCGCGCCCACCTCGTCCAGAACCTTCTCATAGAGGAGGCCCAGCTGCTCCTTGGCCTTCTCTCGGGCGGCCTCGTACCGGGCCAGCTCCTCCTCCGGCGTGCGGGTGGAGAGGACGGGCAGCTGGGCGTCCTCCCTGCGGTAGATGCGCATAGGGCCGATGGCGATGCCGCCCAAGATTGATTTTCCAGTCGCTATTTGCATTCGGCGCTAATCTCCTTTCCGCCCTTACAGATTCTCCTGGAAAAATTCTTCCAGCACCCTGGCGTTGGCCTCCTCGCGGCCGCCGGTGACGGTGTACTGGAACTGTCTTATCACGGCGATTCCCTTCCCGATGCCCTACTGGGCGCGGAACGCTAGTTGGCCCTCAGGAGCCAAGCAAAGCTGTAGGGGTAGAGGTCCACACGGCGGATCTGATCCCGGTGCACGCCGTAGACTAGGTCTATGTAGCTCCCCTCCCGGTTCACGCCGGCGGTTACAAAATGCTTGCTGAAGTTAAAGAGGCAGACGAGCTCCCGGTCCTCCAGCCGGCGGCAAAGAGCCAGTACATGCCGGCACCCGCTGTCCTCCGTCCAGACGTCCGCGCGGATGTCGAAGCAGGGCTCCTTCGCCCGGATCTTCTCCAGGCGGCGCAGGCCCTGGAACTGCATCCCCTGCCGGGAATCCTGACTGCGGCGCAGCTCCGCCAGATCCCACTGGAAGGCCCCCCGGTGGATGTAACGGCTGTCATCCTGGCGCTCCGGGTCCTCCTGGTAGGACCAGTCGTTGAGCTGGCCCACCTCGTCCCCGCTGTAGATGACGGGAATTCCGCTCTGGGAGAGCATCCACGCATGGAGCATGAGGTCGCAGTACACCGCCTGCTCCAGCTTCTCTCCGTCCTTCTCGCAGACCGCGGCCTCCACCCCGCACAGGGAGGCGGTGGTGCCGCAGAGCCGGGCGTCCCCCAGCCTGGGGTCGTCGTTGTAGAGCACCCCCCGGCTGCTGCTGCCGGACCATTTGCCGGTAAACCAGGCGTTGAGGTATTTTTTGTGGGCCGTCTCCGTCATCCAGAACTGTTCCGACAGCCAGCGGTAGTCCAGCCCCCAGCCGATATCGTCGTGGCAGCGCAGGTAGTTGAGGAATAGAAATTCCTTGGGCAGGGAGCATATCGCGTCCATTTGCCGCCGCAGAAGGGCCGTGTCCCCGGTGGCCAGGGTGTGCCAGGTGGTGGCCATGGTGGTCACATTGTAGAGCATATGGCACTCCGGTTTCTCCGGTGTGCCGAAATAGGGGACCACCTTCACCGGCTCCATCACCACCTCCCCCAGCAGCAGCACGCTGGGGCAGACGGTCTCCACCGCCAGACGCAGCATCCGGGTGAGGGTGTGGACCTGGGGCAGGTTCCGGCAGGCGGTGCCCAGCTCCTTCCAGATGTAGGGCGTGGCATCCAGCCGGAGCACGTCTATGCCACGGTTGGCTAAGTAGAGGAGGTTCTCCGTCATGTCGTTGAACACAACGGGATTAGCGTAGTTGAGGTCCCACTGGTAGGGGTAGAAATTGGTCATCACCACCTGCTTGCAGTCCTCCAGCCAGGTGAAGCTTCCCGGCGCGGTAGTGGGGAATACTTGGGGCACGGTCTTCTCAAACTCCCGGGGGATCTCCCAGCTGTCGTAGAAGAAATACCGCTCCCGGTAGCCCGCCTCCCCGGCCCGGGCCTTCTTCGCCCAGGCGTGGTCCTCGCTGGTGTGGTTGAGCACAAAGTCCAGGCACAGGCTGACGCCAGCGGCCCGGCAGGCGTTGGCCAGGTCCTCCAGGTCCTCCATGGTCCCAAGCTCCGGCTGCACGCGCCGGAAGTCGCTGACCGCGTAGCCGCCGTCGCTGCGGCCCTTGGGACTCTCCAGCAGGGGCATCAGGTGGAGGTAATTGACCCCGCACTCCTGGAGGTAGGGGAGCTTCTCCTCCACGCCCTTCAGGTTCCCCGCGAAAGCGCCGGTGTACAGCATCATGCCCAGCAGATCCCGGCGGCGGTACCAGTCCGGGTCCGCCTCCCGGCGCAGGTCCTGGGCTTGCAGGCCGGCCTTGCGCTCCCCCCAGCTCCGGCGGAGCATCTCCACGAAGTACTGGAACCCGGCCATATCGTTGTGATAGAGCTCGCAGTAGAGCCATTTCAGCTCGTCATACCGCTGGGCAAGGCGGCGGTCAAAGGCCGTCTCCTCCGGCGCGGCCGCCGGTTTTTCCCGGACCTTTCCCGCCGCAGGCTTTACCCGCTTTGTCCGGACTGGTTTTTTTGCGTTTTTTTTCCTTTTTTTCATTCCACGGCATCTCCTTCCAGCTCGCTCAGGGACGGCATGGCGGGAATCGCCCCGCTGCGGGAACAGGGCGCCGCCGCAGCCCGGTTGGCGTAGGCGAGGACCGCCTCCAGCTCCCGCCGCTCCAGGCCGTCCAGAGGACCATCCGTCCCCCGGCGGCAGAGGCGGCTGAGGACCGCCCCCAGGAAGGTATCCCCGGCGCCGTTGGTGTCCGCTACAGAGACCTTCACGCCGGGCACGGAGAAGCACTCCCCCTTCCAACGGCAGAAAGCTCCCTCTCCCCCCAGGGTCACCAGCACCAGCCGGACGCCCCGATCCTCCAGAATCCCGCTCCCCTCCTCCAGGCTGCCGGAGCCGGTAAGCAGGGGAAGCTCCTCCTCGGAGAGCTTGATAATGTCCACCAAAGGCAGGGGCAGGCGCATCCACTCCAGGGCGTCCTGTTCGCTGCGCCAGAGGGCGGGACGGTAGTTGGGGTCGTAGCTGACCAGCACGCCGGCCTCCCGGGCGGTCCGGGCGGCGAAGATGGTGGCGCTGCGGGCAATGCCCTTTGTGAGGCTGACAGAGCCGAAGTGGAGAATCCGGCTTTCCCGGATTAGGGAGGCGTCCACCTCCTCCGGCACCAGCTGGCAGTCCGCTCCCCGGAGGAACTGGAAGCTGCGCTCCCCGCCGCTGTCCACAGACACGACGGCCATGGTGGTGGTTCCGTCGGCGCGCAGTCCGGAGGCGTCCACCCGGTTCTCCTCCAGGGTCCGGCGGAGGTAGCTGCCGAAGCTGTCCCGCCCCACCTTGCCGATGCAGGCAGTCCGGCATCCCAGCCGGGACGCCGCTACTGCCACGTTGGCCGGCGCGCCGCCGGGGTAAGCCGCGAACAGCGGCACCCCTGCCTCGTTGCAGCCGGTCTGGGTCAGGTCGATCAGAATTTCTCCAATGGCCGTGATATCCGTCATATGCCAAGACCTCCCTCTCCACAGGTTCCTTATGAAAATTTAATGAAATTTTATATACAGGGGCGGCGTCCTCCCGCGCAGAAAGCTTCCAATTATTGAATTTCTATTATAGCACACCGGCCCATCTTTGTCCAGAGTCTTGGGGATGCTTTAGTTCCGCGCAGACGGGAACTCCACGCAAGACAAAGTCAACGAAATAGAGCGATGAGCCCCGCGGCGCGGCCTCTGGGCGGTTACCCGCCGCAGGCCATCTCGTAGAGCGCCACGTGGTCAAAAATGCAGGGCCAGATGCCGCTGCCCAGGGCGGTGACGCAGATATAGAGCTTTCCGTCCGGCCCCCGGACGCAGCTGGCGGCGCAGTTGCCCGCCTCGTTGATAAATCCCGTCTTCGCCCCTAAAATCTCCATCCCCACCGGCATGTGGTCCTCAATCCGGCGGATGAACCAGTTAGAGAGGTTCAGGGGGTCCTCTCGGAGTTCGTTGGCGGGGATATCGTAGGTCTTCCGGGCCAGTACGTCCCGGCAGAGCTCGTTGTCCATGGCGGCCTTCAGAATCACCGCCATGTCGTAGACTGAGCACAGGTTCTCCGGGCTGTACAGTCCCACGCAGTTGGTGAAGTGGGCGGACGTGCCCAGCGCCTCCGCTTTTTCGTTCATCAGCTCCACAAACGCCTCCTGGCTCCCGGCCGCCAGATTGGCCAGGGCAAGGGCCGCCTCCGCGCCGGAGGGCAGGATGGTTCCGTAGAACAGGTCCCGGGCCGCCGGCGACTCCCCCGCCAGGAACCCCGCCATGGAGCAGTCGTTCTCCAGGCAGTAGGCGGCGATCTCCGGCGTGATGGACGCGGCGGCATCCAGATTTTCAACCTGCTCCGCCGCCACCAGGACGGTGAGAATTTTAGTCATGGACGCGGGGCTCACGGCGGTCCAGGCATTCTTCTCCGCAAGCACCGTGCCTGCCTCCACGTCAATGAGGACGGCATAGCCGCTGCTGAAGTCCTCCCCCAGCCGCACGGTGGCGGCGCTGGACTGGGCGGAGAGAGGGGTATACGGCTCCAAACCTGGGTCCGGCTCCCCGGCAGGGGGAATCTGGTGGGGGACGGCGGGCTGTATTCCGGCGGGAGGCTGGGTCCCGGCCTTCTGTCCCAGGGCCCACAGCAGCGTTCCTGCCGCCAGCAGGGCCAGCGCCGCCACGGGCAGCGTCCGCAGCAGAAGAGCCCGGCGGCGGGCCCTCTGCCGCTGTTTCCGGGCGGCGGTACGCTGGGCCCGGCGGGAGGCGCGCTCCTCCTCGGTGGTTGTAAAGTGGTACTGTGTATCCATCATCCGGCTTTCTCCCATAGGGCAGCATGTGTCTGAATCTGTCGGCAGGTCCATTATAGGCGATTTCCGCCCGGCAGGCAAGAAAAACTTCCTGAGAAAAAGAGGAGGGAGGACCGGCGGGTCCTCCTTCCTCTTTGGTTACTGGATGCTTACAACGGTGTACCCCGCCTCGGTGACGGCGCGGGTGAGCTCTTCGTCGCTGGCCTCGCCCCGCACGGTGGCGGCGCCCGCCTCCAGGTCCACCGCAGCGGTGACGCCAGGCAGGCTGTTGAGGGCCTTTTCCACGCGGCCCGAGCAGTGGGCGCACATCATGCCCTCGATTTTTATGGTCTTTTCCATAGCGGTTGTTCCTCCTTCTTGTTCTTCCAAATGAAATAGGTTGCTTACATCTACTACAGACTCCGGCTGCTCCAGGGGCTTTTCCGGGGGGCCCAGGCGTTCCAGGGACTCGGGCTCCTCCTCTGGGGCGGCGCGGAATTTGCTCTTAAAAAACCGCAGACGCAGGGCGTTGGCCACCACACATACGCTGCTCAGGCTCATGGCGGCGGCGGCGAACATGGGGTTGAGCTGCCAGTGCAGGAAGTAGTAAAATACTCCCGCCGCCAGGGGGATGCCCAGGCTGTTGTAGAAAAACGCCCAGAAGAGATTTTGCTTGATGTTGCGGATGGCGGCCCGGCTCAGTTCCACGGCGGCGGCGGCGTCCAGCAGGTCGCTCTTCATGAGCACGATATCCGCGCTCTCAATGGCCACATCTGTGCCCGCGCCGATGGCGAGGCCCACGTCCGCCCGGGCCAGGGCGGGGGCGTCGTTGATGCCGTCACCCACCATGGCCACCTTTTTGCCCCGGCTTTGCAGCTCCGCGATTTTGCGCTCCTTGTCCTGAGGCAGCACCTCCGCCAGGACGTCCGTCACGCCCAGCTGCTCGCCGATAGCGTCGGCGGTGCGGTAGTTGTCTCCAGTGAGCATGATGACGTCGATGCCTAGGTTGCGGAAGGCGGAGACTGCCGCCCGGCTGGTGGGCTTGGGGGTGTCCGCCACGGCGATGACCCCCAGCAGGGTGGTTCCCCGGGCAAAGTAGAGAGGCGTCTTGCCCTGGGAGGCCAGCTCCTCCGTCTGATCCAGCCAGTCGATGAGGTCCACCCCCGCCTCCTCCATCATGGCCCGGTTGCCCGCCAGACAGGGAAAGCCGCCAATCGCCGCCCGGACGCCCCGGCCGTGGACAGCCTCAAAATCCGTTACTGGTTGCTGGGGAAGCCCCCGGACTGCCGCCGCCTCCACAATGGCCGCGCCCAAGGGGTGCTCCGACGGGGCCTCCAGGCAGGCGGCGACGCCCAGCAGGGAGTTTTCCTGAATTCCCTTGACAGGGAGGATGTCCGTCACCCGGGGCTTGCCCTGGGTGAGCGTGCCGGTTTTGTCCAGCACCACGGTGTCGATGGTGTGTAGGGTCTCCAGGGCCTCGGCGGACTTCACCAAAATGCCGTTTTCCGCCCCCTTGCCGGTGCCCACCATAATGGCCACCGGCGTGGCCAGTCCCAGCGCGCAGGGGCAGGAGATGACCAGCACCGCCCCGCCGCCGGTAAGGGCCCGCTCCGGGCTGCCGGTGGCGATCAGCCAAACCCCCGCCGTCACGGCGGCAATCACCATCACCACCGGCACGAACACCCCCGCCACCTTGTCCGCCAGCTTGGCGATAGGGGCTTTGGAGGAGGACGCCTCC
>CATIYU010000115.1 GCA_949739085.1 uncultured Eubacteriales bacterium
CGTTCCTGCCGTCAAAGCGGAACTCCATGTGCTCGTAACACTTGAAATTTTCAAGCGTCAGGGAAATGAGCTGCATTTTCATGATTGCATTTTCCTTTCCGGCCTGCTATACTGCAGGTGTACTGAATTGTTTTTTGCCCCTTGGCCCGTTCGGGTGTGCGACCACCCGGCGGGCCTTTGCGCATCACAGTAATCTCTCTGTTCCAGAGAAATAGCAAGTTGATTCAGATGTTGGGAGGTGGACCGGATCAGGAAGATGCTCTCCGGCTGCTCCACCTCCTGGAAAGTTCTTATTTCCCCATCCTAAGCAGCTTGTCCATGGGACATTGCCTGCAATAGCTATCCAACAGGTCCCCGTTCGTCAGGGGCCAGCGGCAGTATCTGTCGCAGAACTGCTCCGCCACTTCCTCCATCAGCTGTTCCAGGCAGCTGGCGTGCATCGCCGGACCGGCCGCAACGGGTTTGCCGCAGATCTTACAGTTTGCCATGTGTCTCCTCCTCTCTGTCTCATTGCCCTGGTCGTGGCAGCTTTACGGCTCCACCCACACGTCCGCCGTCAGCTGGCCGAACGCCAGGGCCTCACAGTGGGTCTGCATACAAATATCCACATGCAGGCCCTTTACCCCGCCGCCGGTGTCTGCCGCCAGGTAGCGTTTGCCGTCGATGATGACCGTGCTGCCCAGGGGAATGACCTCCGGGTCCACCGCGCATACCCCCGGTGTGACGGGCAGTCCGGTGGCGGTGAGGCCATCCCCGGTACCGCAGATGTGGGGGTAGGTTTCGCAGCAGTAGGCGGTAATTTGGCATTCGCCTATGTACTGATACGCGCCCGCCGCCTCGAACGCCGCCGCCTGCGCGGACCGCTCCTGCCGTTCCCGGGCCATGTCCAGGGCCAGGGCGCCCAGTTCACCCACCGCCTGGTCCCGCACCGCCTCCGCGTGCTGGAGTTCCAGCTGGAGCTTGTACAACTCCGACCGCGAACGGTTTTCGTTGTGGTGCAGCAGGGCGTACAGGGCGGTATTGCAGACTGTGGACACGATCAGCAGTCCGGCGGCGGCACGCTGCCATGCGCAGATTTCCAGCCGCAGGGGCTTGCGGGCGGCGCGGGTTAGGTCTCCCATGGATATCACTCCTTTTGCAGCCAAATTACCCCAGGCGCGAGATTCTGAGGTTTTTCCTTAGATATAACTACCGCGTATTGTTTTTTTAGATGTTGAGGCGCTGAAAGACCTGCCTCAATGGCCCCGCCTGCCTTGATGGACTCGCCTGCCTCGATGGGCCCGCCTGCCCTGATGGACTCGCCTGCCTCGATGAACCAGCCTGCCTCGATGGGCCCGCCTGCCCTGATGGACTCGCCTGCCTCGATGGACCAGCCTGCCTCGATGGGCCCGCCTGTTGTGATAGACTTCACCTTTACATTTTTTCGAAACAGAAGTGTGCCAGCAAAAACAATATTCTTATCTGGTGCGTTAAGCTCGCTTTCGTAAGTACGTATATCAGAGGTTGGGCCCACATGTGACAGAAGCCAATTGGCAAAATCGAGCTTGTCCTCCTCTGCACATCGGTCCAATACAGTCTGATACTCGCCGCCTTCTGGGAACGCCGCAGAAAATGCCCGCTGGCTGTCCTGGCAGGCCCCAAGCTTATTCAGATACTCCAGTGTAATGAAAAAAGTTCCTTCCATGTTTCTACACCCCCTCACGCCGGTTCCTGACACAGCTTGCTAAGCCTGTCCAACTCCGCTGCGCTGAGCCGTCCGCTCTCGAACGCCTCCTTCAAATACTTCTCCCTGGCCGCTGGATACGCCTCCAAAAGGCAGGACCGGTAATCGTCATACGTCTTCATATTGCTTCCTCCCGTCAGAAATTTTATAGTTTCTCCGGTTCACTTGTGTTTTGCCGCAGCACGTGTTATAATAAAAATTGCGAACTGTACCCGCTAATATAGTTCTGCGCTTTGCCCCACCAGGGATTGTCTGGCCCCGGTGGGGCAGATTTTTACTCCTCGTTCTCCCGTTCCTCCACGATCTCTACGCCGTCAAAGTGTTTCTCCAGTTCCCGTGCCTCCCGCTTAGCGTCCCCCAGGAACTGGAATCGCCGCTCCAGCTGGTTGCCGTCGTGCCCGCACCAGCGAACGATGTACATAAGATCACCCCCCACTTATTAGTAATTAGCCGTCGCCGTCGCCGTAGCCGTAGCCAATCAATCCCCCCATGCTGGAACCCCCTCAATACTCTTCTTTGCTTTGGACGTGATGGGTATGATCTCAATAACCTCCGTCAATATAACCATATCCACTGGCGCGGGGAATTTGCAGTTCTCTGGCTTGCTTGTACCCTGGCGAGCTAGGACCGTCAGATCGTTAGCCCCATCCCAATACCACATCCTCCGGGCGTTTCGCAGGACTGCCTTTTTCCCGTCAAGGCTCTCCACATATCCCGCGAATACCCCTGCGGAATAGGTCCGTACCATGCAGTACTCCATACCATCCAGTTTAGGCGGCATGGCCTGGATAGAATCCTTTGGGACGTAGGTGACTCCATTGATTTCAATTTCGTTTATTTTCTGCTCCATTTCCTTTCCTCTTTCAAATTTCAATAACATGGTTGACTTCCGACAGCGCCTTTACCGCAGCATCGTATGCAGCGCGGGCCTCCGACTCGGTTTCAAACGATTTCAGTACAAGGAAGGACTTCCGGATGGTCCATCGCCGCTCACAGCGGTACATCCTGCCAGGGACATATCCGCAGGAGAGAAATGACGCTTCCATGCCTGTCTCCTGATCAATCATAGTCGTGGTCTCTGTCAGTTCTAGACTGTCCGAGCTTCCTATCGCACAGCACACACCCGCGCTAGGATTATTGATGTAGTTCATGTGATTTGCGCCCCTATCTGTTTTTTCTTCTCCCGGTACGCACGCTGATATGCGGCGATCTTCTCGCGGTTCTTCTCCTGGTACGCACGCCACTCGTCATAGATGCAGTCATCGAACTTGCAGTTCAAACAGTCCTTGTCGCAAACAGGACCTAGCCTGTTCATCTTTTGAACCTCCTTTCAGATTTCGAAATTAGCGGCGGGTCCCTTCTTTCGTTTGGGCCGCCCTTTCGGGACTGGCTTGCGGTCCGCCGGTTCCGCCAGGCGCACAAATCCAGTCTCGCCAGGAATCCGCTCCAGGGCGGCGCCGTTGTCCTCCACGGTAAAGCCTTCGCGCTTCGCTGTCCGTTCGGCTAAAAACTTAAGGAGAATCCCCGAACGCGACGCGGTCAGGGGCTGGACGATGGAAACGGTAAACTCGTTTATTTTCGGCATGGCGCACCTCCTACAGATGGATGAAGTGCTCGAACGCCTCTTTGACCTCAGCTGCCCGGGTCAGGCGGTCGTCCGCCAGCAAGCGGCCCTCGGGGGTGTTCATCTGCTGGTAGACCGACGCCTCGATCTCCAGCCGCAGCGCCAGCTCCCGCAGCGCTTCAATGGTGCTGGTCAGGATTTCTTCGGGGATGGGATATTGGTTATCGGGCATATTCATGGCTTTCCTCCTTGATTTCCGCCCCGTTCTCCGGTATAATGAAGAAAGAGGCTGAGTTTTGTTGGTGTTGGTCTCGCTTGCCCCTGTGAGTGTTGGTAGCACTCGCAGGGGCGTTTTCACGCGCTGGCGGCCTTCGCCGTCTCCGTGCTGGACACGATGCCCTTGATGGCCTGATAGTCCAATCCCATCTCCAGCAGGACCGCAATCTGGCTCTGCCGTTTGGAGACGGCGGCGATCTCACTAGCCGTCATGTAGTCCACCGCCTTTGCCTTCTGCGGTGCGCCACGCTCCTTCCGAAGCTGGGCGGCATTCTTCCCGAGGCTGGATTTGTAGGCGAGGTCGGTATACTGCTTATAGGCCCACTTCCCGCCATCCACCTCCGCTATCACGTCCGTCAGCTCCAGCCGGATGGGGTTCAGCTCCGCCCGGCGCATCTGCCTCCGGAGCAGTTCCGCCCGCATGGCGTAGAACTGCCGGACCAGCTCCTTCTTGAAAGCAACCACCGTCGGCGTGTTCTTCAAAAGCGTCATCAGGAACGTGGCCTGCTCCTCATTCAGCTTGATGATCTCCTCGGGACGGCCTCCGGAACTTTCTGCCTGATATGAGGCAGAAAGTCCAAAGCTCTCAATGTCCTCTTGGTGCTTGCGGATTGCCACCTTGATTTTGCGGTGTTCAATGCCAGTCATCTCCGTGATGACCTTCGACGTTGTAAACGGCACCGCATCCAGCTTGTTCGGATCCAGAAATACAAGTTCGGTCATTCCCTCACCTCCTTCTTCCTCCGCCCTCTGGGCGGGGTTTTATAAGCTGTCCTGGCCTGCCCGGGCGAAGAGGACATCGTGTGCCATGTCTGGGAAAAAGCGGTTCCTAATTTCTGAAACCTCTGGCCAAGTAAATGGGACGCGACCGGACAGCTTGTTGTTCAACGATTTGTTGCAAACATGGATGCTCTCAGCGATAGCCTTTTTCTTGATTCCACGACCGGCAATCTCTCTTTCAAGAGTTGGGTAATATACCATTTGCTTTACCTCCATTTCCGTAAACGGTAATTGTAATTGCGGTATATTCTACTTAGCGGGAATTGTCAATATGTTTTTGAAAACTTCCATTTCCGAATACGGGAATTTTTTTCTTGCGCTTTTTTATCTCTTATGCTATAGTTATAGAAAGGGGGTGTAGGAATGTGGCTTGAAACATTTAATGAAATGCGAAAAAAATCCGGTATGAGCCTTGATGAAATAAGTGAAAAATCTGGTGTTCCCAAAGGAACCCTTGCAAAAATCACATCCGGAATTACAAAAGCTCCTGCGCTAGAAACCATGAAGAGCCTTGTGTACGCAATGGGGTACACATTAAGAGACTTGGACGACGGCCTTGATGGAAGCGATAATTTTAGTGTTGAGGAAAAAGCCCGTATAAAAAAATACCGCCTCCTTTCCCCAAACTGGAAGGAAGCGGTAGACGCTGTATTAGATATAGGGTATCGGGAGTATGAGGAACAGCAGGCCGCCCGCAAGGAAGAACTGGAACCGGCCGACCGCGAGCTGAAAGAGGAACAAGCCGCCGTTCTGTGGGAGAGCCGTGGGGGAACCGGAGGCGGCGGAAGAAATCATGCCGGATACCGCTGAAATGTTGGTCTACGTCAATCCCGCCGCTGCCGGTACGCCGCTGTATGCTGAGAGCGATTTTGAGCGGCTGAGGTTTCCAGCAGACGAAGTGCCTTGCGGCGCGGATTTTGGCATCAGAATTTCCGGCCAGTCTATGGAGCCGACTGTTCTGGACGGTTCTATTGTCTGGGTGCGCAAGGTGCTGGGAATGCCGAATGGTACTGTTGGCGTGTTTATGCTGAATGATTCAGCCGTATGCAAGCGGTTCTTCAAAGGGCCGGACGGCTCTGTGCGGCTGGAATCGGACAACCCGGAGTTCCCTGATGTACCAGTGACGGAATTCGATGCGTTTGTCGTGGTCGGGGAGGTGATCGGGACTGCGCCGCCACTCGTTAGAAGGTAGTTGAAACGGCAGAACCAGGAGCTGGCCGCGAACGTCGCGGCCATGGAGGAAGAAGACGCTTTACACGGGCTTACGGACGTATCCTCAAAGGTCACCCTCGGTATCCGTTGGGAATTTTAGTCCGGCCAAAAAGTTAAAATAATAGCCCCACTGTTTGGGAAAAGGCTTAACATACTCTATGGAGTATGTTATAATTGATATTGTCAGAAGGGGCAAGCCGATTGACGAATTAAGGAGGAAAGGACATGAACACTATGACGGACAAGCAAATGCAGTTCATCGCCTGGCTGATCACCACGGCAACCGACAAGTGCAAGGACATGGATGAGGTCCGCAAGATGAATGAGGAGATCCGGAGGCATTCCGCCGGATTCAAGGAAGAACCCGAAGAAGAAAAGTGAAGAAAGAGGGGCGGACTTGCCTCCGCCCCTTTTCACAGGGGAGGTAAACTGTTTGGACGAACATAGAAAAACACATACCAGCTCGGCGGTAAAGCGGCGTTACAATCAAAAGGCATATAAATCCATTACCGTACAGGTTAAACCGGAGCTGGCAGAACACATCCAGAAGTATAAGGAACAGGAAGGAATCAGTATGTCAGAGCTGCTACTGCGCGCGATGGATGCATTGGCAAAGTAAAAAACCGCCCCCGGTACTCGCAATACCGGGAGCGGCAAAAAGGGCAGTAAGTTTTGCGGGCCTACTGCCCTTCTATTTTACCATATGAATAGGAGGAAAATCAAGATGAAGCGGGTATTTTTATACGTCCGGGTCAGCACGGAGGAGCAAGCCATCCACGGCCTGTCCATCGAAGCCCAGACCGCCGCCCTGGAGGAGTGGGCCAAATCCAACGGCCATCAGGTTGTGGGCGTCTACACCGAC
>CATIYU010000116.1 GCA_949739085.1 uncultured Eubacteriales bacterium
GCAGGTGGGGTTCTGGAGGCGGCTGTAGAAGTAGCCCTCGGCCTCCAGGTCAAAGAGCCTGCCCATGTCCTCGCTGGTGTCGTATTTGAAGGTGGTGGACTGGACGATGGGGATTTGACGGGGCTCCCCGTTGCCCGGATGGTAGCCCCCCTGAACGCAGAGGGTCTCAATGCGGTTGCTCATAGCAATTATCTCTCCTTTATGGCGGGTATATGGTGTGCGGAATCCTCTCTACCGGCCGGTCCGGATCTGGATCAGCCGCTTTACATCCCGGTACGTCTCATCGCCGCTCTCCAGCGGAATCATCAGCCACTTCTGACCGTTGCCCCCGGCGGTCTCGCGGTAAATCCGCTGCACCTCCGGGCAAAAAGAGGGCAGTTCGCTTTCAACCTGGGCCTGTTCCCTCCGCCCCACCACCACCATCGCCACGAAAAAGTTTTCCCTGGGGTAAACGGTGCAAAGGGCCCGGCTTCCTTTTTTAAATTTGGCGTTCCAGCCATACTCCATGCCGCATTTGCTGAAGGTAAAGGCGGGCAGAGCGCCGTAGGTCTCCGCCATGTAGGCGCAGAAGCTGTCCCACAGCGGATTGTGGATATAGCCGCTCATTTCAGCGGCGGAGGGCGGGCAGGCGATGTCTTCTCGGGTAAACATGCTATTCCAGGTCCTCTCCCGCGTCCCGGTACTCGCTGTCCAGGGGGCTGGAGCGGTCCGCCTCCTTCTGGTAGCGGCCCACCACCGTGGAAGCCAGCTCAATGGGCAGCAGGGTGCCCGCGCCGGCCACGCACCCGCCGGGACAGGCCATGCCCTCCAGCAGATAGCCGTTGTATTTGCCGGCCTTGGCCAGGGTCATCAGCTTCCGGCATTCCCGCAGGCCCTCGGCCCCGGCGGTCTTGACCTCCAGATCCGGGTGCGTCTGGCGGAGGAGTTCCTTTACCGCCCCGGCTACGCCGCCGGCCACCGCGAAGCCCCGGCCTGCGGCAGTGCCCTCCCGCATGGACTCCCCCTCCGGAATGGTGGCGAAGTCCACATCCTTGGCCTCGAACATGCCCTGGAGCTCCTCAAAGGTCAAGACAAAGTCTACGTCGCTGCGGATATTTTCCCGGATGGCCTCCAGCTTCTTGGCGGCGCAGGGGCCCACAAAGACGATCTTGCAGTCCGGCTCCTGCTTTTTCAGCAGCCGTGCGGTGAACACCATGGGGGTGA
This sequence comes from uncultured Eubacteriales bacterium, assembly GCA_949739085.1. The sequence goes on from CATIYU010000116.1 coordinate 1,204, forward strand.
GGGTCATGGAGATGTTCTTAAACTGCTCCGGGAACAGCTTCTCCACCATGGCGTGCCAGGCGGGACAGCAGGAGGTTGCCATAAAATCCTGCTCCGCCGGGACCTTCTCCAGGAAGTCCTTGGCCTCCTCGATGGTACACATGTCCGCGCCCACGGCCACCTCTACCACCCGCTGGAAGCCCAGCATTTTCATGGCGGTGGTGAATTTCTCCGGAGTGGAGTGCTTGCCAAACTGGCCGATGAAAGCGGGGGCCACGATGGCGATGACCTTGTCCCCCCGTGTGATGGAGCGGATGACCTGGAAAATCCGGCCC
>CATIYU010000117.1 GCA_949739085.1 uncultured Eubacteriales bacterium
CGCGCGTTACAATGTCCCGAAACTACCACGCGCCTGGTAATTTGTAACCATCGGAGCGTGAGGCGACAGCGAAAAGAGGTGAACCGCAATGAACAATCCGCGCAGGAACGAGCTTGAGAATATTCTGAAGCTGCTTGAAAGTGCAAAGGACCGCTTGGAGGCTGTGCTGGATGAGGAAGAAGGATGCCGGGACAGTACGCCGGAGAGCTTCCAGGGGACAGAGCGGTATGAGATTTCAGAGGCCGTTTGCGACAATCTGACGGAAGCAGTGGACAGTTTGGACAATGCCATTGAGGCGGTCAATCAGGCGACCGTGTAAGTGAAAAAGTGAAGTTGCAGACGAACGCAAGAAAACCAGCAAAATGCGTCGTTTGCAGCTTCATATTTTTCGGAAATAAATGGTGGTTATGCGTATTGCGCAGATGAAGTGCAAATGAGTGGGTATCAGCTGGCCCATCAACGCACACCTAGCGGAGCGTATCAATAGCACCAGCCACGAGCAATCCCCGGTGGGCAGAAAGCCCGCCTGCGGGAGCAGTCCCCCGAAAAACTTTTGGCGTCCGCACAAGCGCAAGGTTCCGATCAGAGAACCCGGATCAGCGACAGTGTGGGTGTAGGGGGAGGACAGAGGATATTATACATCCTGACATCTGTATGTATGGTGTGGTATGATGCTGACAGTGTAACACATCCCCCTGGGCTATGATACCCAGGGGGATTTCTTTTCCCCTGTAAAAGTTGGAGGAATCTGTTATCAGACAGAGAGGGTATAGAGTATCCATACAGATGACAGAGGGCCGGGAGCATGATTGCCCCGGCCCGTCCTTGCGTTAGTCCCAGTTGATTGCACTATCCGGCACGTAATCCCCGGCTTCCAGCTCTCTGACAGCTTGCTCCATAGCAGCATTTTCAGAGGGCGTAGCTTTGGTATAATCTGGGTCCCAGGCCAGGACCAGCTTTTTCACTAGCTCCAGAGCAAGGGCCTGGTCCGTCTCTGGGAGCATGTCAACCATTTGCGCGATCTGCTGTGCTATCGGTGCCATTATCAGCCCCTCCTTACTTTTTGTAGATGTCCCCACGACTTCCAATTTCCATGATATGCAGGATTTCTATTTGTCCCTCCAGGCCATAGCGGTAAACCATCCGGTATTTCCCGACCCGGAGCCGCTGCCGTCCGTCATGGTAGCCCTGCATGGTCTTAATGTCGCCTTTTGGTGGCTTCTGGGTTAGACCGAGTATCCCGGCCCGGATACGGGCCTTTGTGGGCTTGTCCAGGCTCTCCAAAGCCTTTGCCGCCGCCTTTGCATATCTAATCTCCATCGGCGATGCCCTCTGTACGGCCCTCAGACGGGCCTAGAACGCCGTTGTCACGCTCCATAGCCTCCTGTATTGCCCGGTTGATAAAGCCGTTCACGGATTCGCTGTGGGCTTCTGCGTGGGCTTGGATCATGTCCTTCCTCCCTTTCGGGACGGTCAGATTGATGCGGTCATAGTTCGCCGCCATATATTTGTTGACCGCCCTCTGCTGCGCTTTAGATACTGCCACAACCATTCTCCTTTCCGGGGGAGCCTTCAATTTTGGATAGTTCTTCTCCACCTTTACCATGATTATACCACAGAAATCTATATGTGTATATAGATAAAGTCAACAAATATATCTGTGCAGATATGGTTAATCTGTCAATAGACATATCTGTGCAGATAGTGTATACTTATCATTGTCAGGAGGGAACAGAAGAGCCGCCGAAAGCACGACCCGCAAGGGAGAAACGATGTAGGCGCAAAGATCGGCAAGGGGGCCGCAATGAAGCCGCCACAAACTACCGATGCTCTTCTGAACCCAACAGAATACCGGGGGCCGGGAAAAGCGGTAGCCAAGCC
>CATIYU010000118.1 GCA_949739085.1 uncultured Eubacteriales bacterium
ATGTCGGGCCCGATGTAGCGGAAGAGAGCGGTCATGTAGCTCTGGCAGAAGCGCATGATCTCTGCGTCGGACTTGCCGGCGGGATCGAAGTCAGCGCCGCCCTTGCCGCCGCCGATGGGCAGGCCGGTGAGGCTGTTCTTGAAGATCTGCTCGAAGCCCAGGAACTTGATGATGCCGGGATAGACATTCTTCTGGAACCGCAGGCCGCCCTTGTAGGGGCCGATAGCGCCGTTGAACTGGCAGCGGTAGCCGATGTTGGTATGATAATTGCCGTTGTCGTCCATCCACACCACGCGGAAGGTGAACATGCGCTCGGGCTCCACCATGCGGCCCAGCAGGTCGGCCTTCTCATACTCCGGGTGCTTGTCCATCACGGGGGCGATGGATGTGAGGACCTCCTCCACGGTCTGCACGAACTCGGGCTCGTTGCCGTGTTTCTTCTTTACGTCCTCGATCACGCTTGCGACATAAGCATTCATTTTTGATGTTCCTCCTCATATTTTCCAGAGCGGACAGGATAAGTCCCACCCGGTTCTCCGATCATTCCCATCCTACCACCATTTTCCGCAAAACGCAAGAGGAACCGTCTGATGAAAACGTGAAAGATTTGCCCCTGTTTTTGTGCAATTTTTCCGATAGACGATGCGGGAGAAAATACGCTCTTGTCACATCTGTTTTTAAACGGTATAATAAGACCGGGTTTCCGTCAAAAAAACAGGGGAACCCAGCTTACCCGCTTACTTTACAAGGAGGACAACAAATGGAGAGAAACTGTTCAACCTATCAGACCTATGTGGAGATTCTCCGGCAGGAGCTGGTGCCGGCAATGGGCTGCACGGAGCCTATCGCCATCGCCTACTGCGCCGCCAGGGCCCGAGCCGCTCTGGGGGCGGAACCGGACTACGTCCTGGTGGAAGCCAGCGGCAATATTATCAAGAACGTTAAGAGCGTCATCGTGCCCAACACCAACGGCAGGCGGGGCATTCAGGCCGCCGCCGCCATCGGCATTGTGGCCGGGGACGAAACAAAGGAGCTGGAGGTCATCTCACGGGCCGCGCGGGAGGATGTGGACAGGCTGGGGGACTATATGGACCGGACCCGGATTGAGGTTCAGGCCAGCGAGACGGAGTTTATTCTGGATATCTGCGTCACCGTTAAACGGGACGGCCACTGGGCCAAGGTGCGGGCGGTGAATGAGCACACGAATATCATCCTGGTGGAAAAGGACGGGCAGGTCCTGGAGTCCCGGGAGGCGAAGCGGCAGCAGGGCGGCGGTCTGGACTATAGCGCTCTCTCCATGGAGAAAATCTATGACTTCGCCACCACCGCCTGCCTGGAGGACGTACAGCCCACGCTGGACCGGCAGATCAGCTACAACACCGCCATCTCTCAGGAGGGGCTGCGCTCGGACTATGGGGCCAACATCGGCAAGGTGCTCATGCGCGCCTACGGCGGCGACATCCGTGTGCGGGCCAAGGCCGCCGCCGCCGCCGGGTCCGACGCCCGGATGAACGGCTGCGAGATGCCGGTGGTCATCTGCTCCGGCAGCGGGAACCAGGGCATGACCGCCTCCCTGCCGGTGATTGAATACGCCAAGGAGCTGGGTTGCCCCCAGGAGCGGCTGTACCGGGCGCTGCTTATCTCCAACCTGGTCACCATCCACCAGAAGACGGGAATCGGCCGCCTCTCCGCCTACTGTGGGGCTGTTAGCGCCGGAGCCGGAGCCGGGGCCGGTATCGCTTTCCTCTGTGGTGGGGACTACGAGGCGGTCATCCACACAGTAGTAAACGCGCTTGCAATTACATCTGGTATTATTTGTGACGGCGCAAAGTCCTCCTGCGCCGGAAAGATCGCCACGGCGGTGGACAGCGGCATTCTGGGGTACGAGATGTACTTGCAGGGCCAGCAGTTCTACGGGGGAGACGGAATCATCTGCAAAGGCGTGGAGAATACCATCCGGAACGTGGGACAGCTGGGCCGTGTGGGGATGTTCGAGACGGATAAGGAGATTATCCGGATGATGACGAAAAACTGACGGCAGCAGGGCCATACCGTTTGTCCAGCGCGGTTCCAATTGACGGAGAGAGAGGAGCCTTACAATGGGGTTTGACGAAAGGGTACACGCCTTTATCGCGGCAAAATATTATGTGCGGCTGACGGACCGGTTTGGCGGGCGGGGAAGGGCGGCCTTTATTCACGCAGTGCAGTACTACGCCGGACAGCGCGGCCGCCGGATGGCACAGCGCGCCATTCGGGACGGGAGGGCGCTCACCCACGAGGCCTTCGTACAGTACGGAGAGCTTACGGCCTCCTCCAAGGCGGAGCCCGCCAGCCTGTCCCCCGACTATGAGCTGCACATCACGGCCTGCCCCTGGCACCAGCAATTCAAGGAGATGGGGTGCCTGGAGGCTGGGGAGGCGTACTGCGCCCATATCGACGAGGCCCTGTTTCGGGGGTTCAATCCGGAGATCCCGTTTCAGGCGCTCCAGAACCTGAATACCAGCGAATACTGTGTCCACAGGGTGGCTGGGGCAAAGTATACCGCGCCTCCCGGCGGCCCGGTACAGGAGGCGCACAGGCGGGACTTCTCCTACCACTGCGGGCATTTGTACTGGGCGTTTAACGAGGTTTGCGCCGCCATCTTTGGCGCGGACGGTGAGGCTGCCAGCGCCGGTGTTTTGGCGGATGTTGCGGCGGAATACGGCCAGGCCATGGCGGATGAACTGGTTGGCTGGAAACACACCAATTTCAATATCTGTTAACGCGCTCCTACCCCTCCGCAAAGAAAGCTTCCTGACAGCTCCAAGGAACTGCCAGGAAGCTTTCTTTTTAGCTGAGGAGAATCCACCGCCGCCTAGAACATGGACCCCGGGTGAACTCTGGGCCACACTACAAGCGCAAACAGCAGAAGAATGGCCAAAAAGCAGATGTTCGCCAAGGTAAACTGCCGGAAATAGACGCCCTTTACGCTGGCGTCCTCCCGGGTAACAAGCTTATAGGAAATAAGGCTCGCCATGGACGCGATCAGCGTTCCCAGCCCGCCGAGGTTGACCCCCACGGTCAGGGCGGGGAGGTTATCCGTGAACCCGGAGAGCAGCAGAGCGGCTGGGACATTGCTGATGGCCTGGCTTGCGGCAACCCCCGCCAGCACCTCGTTGCCAGAGACGATTTGCTGCAAAAATCCGGAGAACGCCGGGATTCTCCCCATATTTCCGGTGAAAATAAAGAATCCGGCGAAGGTCAGAAGCAGGCTGTAGTCCACCCGGAGGAAGGCCGTCCTATCGGCCAGCAGCAGCCCGGCGATGGTTAGGAGGAGGGACAGGCCGTAGGGGACCGCCCGCGCCACCGTCAGCAAATTCAGCAGGAACAGGACGCCGTAGAGGGCCAGGACCTTCCCCGGGAGCTCCACCTCTCCGTCAAACGAGACCCGCACAGGGGCGCGGTACGCCCGGGCCTGGACAAGCCCCCAAATAATGGTAACGAAAAAAGCGGCGGCTGTGTACGGCAGCATCAGGCGGACAAAGGCCGCCAGCGAGAGCCCGGCCTTGCCGTACAGATAGAGGTTTTGCGGGTTGCCGGTGGGCGTCAGCATACTGCCGAGATTGGCGGCAATGGTCTGCAATACGGCAATAGGGACCAGGAGCCGGTTCTTGGCCTCGGGCCCGATCATATCCAGAACAACGCATGTAAACGGCACAAACGTAATGAGGGCCACGTCATTCGTCACCAGCATACTGGAGAAAAAGCAGAGCAGGGCCAGCGCCAGCACCAGCTGCCACGCCCGCCGCACCCTGCGCAAAAGCTTTTGGGCAACCCATTGGAAAACTCCGGTCTTTTGCAGCCCAGCCATGACCCCCATGAGACAGAACAGAATGAACATCAATATAAGACGCATACGCCGGGTCTGGATGTACAAAAAGCATGGATATTACGGCAAGAGCCAGCGCGGCGCACAGCACTGTCTCCCGCCGCAAAAGGTGGATGAACTTTTCTTTCATCAGTCTCTCCTCTGGAACGGGCGTCCTAATCTGCAAGCGCCGGGATCTCCCGCACTACCCGTCGGAGGTCCAGGACCAGATCCACTGATTCCCTGCTGCCGGTCTCCGCGCAGCCATACTGTACGAAGTAGCCCGCCAGGTCCCGGGGACAGGTGAGGACTACCTTCTCCCGGCCATGGGCCCGGGCGAACTGCGCCGCCTGGCCCAAAAGCTGCACCCCGTATCGCTTTCCGCGGCTGGCGGGAGCGATCTGGTACGCCGTGATCCGCAGGGCCTCCGGCTCCAGAACCATGGAGACGCGGCCAATTTCCGTATCATCCATCATGGCGGCGGCAGTGCGGCCCGCGCCGTCCTCCTGGAGGGTCTGGAACCAGAGCCCCGGCTCTGTGGCGGCGTCGTCCTTGTGCCAGCTCTGGCGGTGGAAGGTGGAGACGGCTGCCGGGAGGTGGGAGGCATCGTCCCGGAACACCAGACGGATGGCGTCCCCCTCCACCTCCAGCAGGCTCACGGCGGTGTTGTCCCCGTGACCGGTAGCGCCGGTCTCCTCCAGGCTCAGGCCCTGCACCGCGCCCAGCAGGGTCCGCAGGGCCGCGCCGTGGCTGGGGGCGGCAACCGTTTTGCCCGGGTTCTCCGCCGCGATCTGGCGGACGCCAGCCAGCATCCGGTCCCGCACCTGGGCGTAGGTCTCTGCCCCGGGGACGCTCCAGAGGTCCGGACGCTTGTTAAAATGAATATACATCTGCCGGTCCTGGCGCTGGATTTCCCCCCAGCTCATCTGCTCCCACGCCCCCAGCCGGATTTCCCGCAGGAGGGGCAGAGGGTGGAATTCCAGGGCACGGGGGATGTAGAGGGCGGAGGCGGTGATACGGGTGCGGGTCAGGTCGCTACCGTATACTGCGTCAATCTGTTCCTCCTGAAACCGGCGGCGGAGATAGGCCAGCTGCCGGTAGCCCTGGGGCGTGATGACGCTGTCGTACTGTCCGTGGGCCACCCGGAACAGGTTGCCCTCCGCCTCGGCGTGGCGGATGAGAAAGAGCTTGGTGGTCATATGAAAACGCTCCTTTTGGGAAAAATGATTATACCCGCCATTATACCGGATTCGCCAGCATTTGGCAAATGAATTTCTGTCCGGACATGGATAAATTCCCGGGCGGCGGCAGACCATAGGACCAGACGAGAGGAGGGATACGGTCATGAATGGATTTGTGAAGGGTGCGCTGCTGGGTGTGGCCGCCGGTGTGGCGGCGGATATGGCCCTGCACACCGCCAAGGGCAAGCGGACCCGGGCGGGGCAGGCCATGCAGACCGTCACCGACGCGGTGGATTCCGCCGCCATGTCGGTGAAGCGGGACCTGGGGCGGTAGGCCGTCCCCGCCGCCAGCGGGCAGCGAGGCCGTGGGGCATTCCCACGGCCTCGCGGATTATACGTCCCTATTGTAGATACGCTTCACGTGCTCCCGTCCCCGGTACATGATGAGGTACACCATTGCCAGAGCCGCCGCGCTGGCGGCCACGGTGACGGCCCGCTCCGAAAAGGCCTCCGCCAGAGCGCCAATCCCCAGGCTCCCCACAATGCCGCCCAGGCTCATGAGCATCTGGAACGTGCCGCTGAACCGGGCCCGCTTGCTGTCGGGGACATAGGACTGGGTGGCGGCGGTGCGGATGGTGTAGCTGGTCACGCCCAACGCGCCGTCCAGGAAGAACGCCGCCGTCATCAGCGGGAGGGGCAAAAACAGCGTGCTCCCCGCTAGAACCCAGATCGCTACATAGACAAAGAGGGAGGCCTGGAATTTCCGCTCCTTGGGGATGCGGACCTTGTACTGAATGGCCCCGCCCACCAGGCGTCCCGCCATGGCGAAGTTGCTCACAACGGCGTACAAGGTAGCCGCCGCCACGGGCCACGCCGCGAAGAGATGGGCGTTCTTGAGGAAGAAGGGCAGCTGTAGGCTGCCGGATTCCAACATATTGGTGGTCATGAAGTACAGGGCCACCACCAGCAGGCACTTTTCCCCCCGTATGTAGTCCAGTCCCTCCCGGAAGTTCCGGCGGAATCGGGCGAAGCCGCCCCGGCGGTCCGCGGGGGGCGCGGCGTCCATGTGGGTCTCCCGGTAGCGGATGCTGCGCTCAAAGCAGGCTGCCGCCAGGCAGCAGGCGGCGTTGATGGCGAAGATGGGGGCTGCGCCGCCCAGCCGCTCGTAGAGCATGGCCGCCAGGGGGGCGGTCATGGAGGCCAGGTCATACAGGAGGCCAGAGACAGAGTATGCCTTGCTCAAATTGCCCTCCGTCACCAGATTCGGGTAGAGACTCTCGTATGCCACGTTGCAGACGCTGCCAATAGCCCCCTCCAAAAGGCAGAATACCAGCAGCACCGGGTAGCTGAACCAGCCGCTCCGCAGCAGCAGGAACAGCAGGAAATAGAACCCCGCCGAGAAAAAGTCCAGGCGGTAGATGGCCTTTTTCCGGCTTGTCCGGTCCAGAAGCGGCCCCACCAGAACAGGACATACTAGCGACGGCAGCAGGTAGCAGACGTTGTAGAGCATGTAAAGAAACGTGGACCCGGTGTAGTCCAGCACCACCAGGCTGATGGCGAAGCTGGAGAGCGTGGCGCCCGCCAGGGAAATCAGGCTCCCGACGGTAATGACGGTAAAATCGTAGGTCCACAGCTTTTGCGGCTTCATATTCAATTTTCTCCTTTATTATCGTTGATTTCAATCAGTCCGGCGGTTTCATGCCAGAAAGCGGAAATCAACAGAAGCAGAGCAAATACATCCGGTCACGCTCCCTGCCGCAAAAATCTGCCGGACCGCCTACACCGGTCCCGGCTGGAATTTCTCCTCCTCCACCAGGACCTCCACCGTCCCGGCGGAGAGATCCGTTACAGCGGCTTGAAACGAGGGTACGTCCTCTGACGGAAGGAGAACCGTCAGGACCACGTCCGCGCCAAAGTCCGCGTTTTCCACCATGCCCCCGCTCTTCTCCACCAGCAGCCGCATTCGCTCGTAGAGGGAGTAGGCGCAAGGCACCAACAGGACTGCCCACAGGCGCATCCGGCTGATTCCGGCGGCGTCCAGGGCCAGCTTGGCGGTGCCGCCGTAGGCCCGGGTCAGCCCCCCGGCCCCCAGCAGAATGCCGCCAAAATACCGAGTCACCACACACACGGCGTTGGTGACCTCCTCTTTTAGAAGGACGTTGAGCATAGGCTGGCCCGCCGTGCCCTGGGGCTCGCCGCCGTCGGTGTAGCGGAGGATATTCCCCTCACGGATGGCATAACACCAGCAGTTGTGACGGCAGTCGTGGTAGCGCCTGCGGGACTCCTCAATCCGTTCCCGGGCTTCCGCCTCGCTCTCCACCCGCCAGACCTGGCCGATGAACCGGGACCGCTTTTCCACATATTCCGCCTCGCCGTACCCGGCGGGGACCAAATAGCTATCCATGCCGCCTGCTGCTCTCCCAGGCGTCCCGGGTCAGGAAGTAGAAGCGGGTGGGGCGGTCCGGGAAAAACTCGTCCGTCAGCCTCTCCGTAAAGGCGTAGGCGAACCCACACTTCTCAATAACCCGCCTGGACCTGGCGTTCTCCTCGTAGTGGCTGCACCAGATCTCCGCCAGAGCCAGGTCCTCGAAGCCGTACCGGAGAAGCTCCCTACATACCTCCGTCATGAGCCCCCGGCCCCAGCAGTCCGGGGAGAGGGCGTAGCCCAGCTCGTCGGAGGGGCCCTTCCCCCGGGGACGCCCCTCAAATCCGGCGGAGCCGATCACCCGGCCTGTCTCCCGGTCTGTCACCGCGAAGACGTTGGGCGCGGCAAATACAGTCCGGATGATCTCCCGGCTCTCTTCTATGCTCTCATGGGGCTTCCAGCCCGCAATGGGGCCCACCTCCGGCCGCTTTGCGTAGGCGAAAACATCCGCCGCGTCGGCGTCCGCAAAGGGGCGGAGAATGGTGCGTTCTGTTTCTAGTATCATATGCCCTCCTGGATAAGGTAATCATACTTTTCTTGAAAGAAAAGTATCAAAAGAACTTTAAAGGGGGTTACATGGGGAATATCTACCGCTGGTCAGTCCGGCACATTAAGTAGTCCAGGGTTACGTCAAAATGGTCTGCCAGAGCGATGAGGTTTGCAAAGCCAGGCAAGTTCTCGCCCAGCTCAAACCGCTGGTAATGCCGCCCCTGGATCCCAAGCGCTTCCGCCACCTGCACCTGTGTTTCGTTTTTTTCACTGCGCAGCTGGCGCAGACGTTCCTTAAATTCCATAGCTACCCCACAAACACAACGCCATAAATAGAGCAAACGTTGTCAGATAATTCTACCGCTGGTCCGTTCGTCCGGCGAGGTAGTCCAATGAAACGCCAAAGTGGTCCGCCAGGGCGAGAAAATTTGAAAAGCTGGGTAAATTACTGCCTAATTCAAACTTCTGGTAGTGCGATTCTCTAATTCCCAGCGCGGAGGCAACCTGTGCCTGTGTTTCCCCAAGCTCCTTCCGCAGCAGCCGGAGGCGAGCTTTAAAAACGGACTTATAATCCATCAGAATTCCTCTTGACACACAAAAAAATAGGTGATATAATCTTAAACAAACAACTAAAATATTATGTGTATTGTCTTAACTTGAAAAGGAGAATCGCTATGACAAATTTTCTGGACTGGCTGTATTTCCATTATATCCTGCCCGCCATAGAGGAGGCGGACCCCGGCGAGTACCAGGACAGCCTCAATCATCTGGAGAAGACCCTTACCATCGGCCAGCAGATTGACATGAACCGGGCCGTGGAGTTCTACGCCAGCAATGCCTTTATGCTGGGCCTCCGCACGGGAATCGCGGTCCAGGGGGCGTTGGAAGAGGAGGGCTACTCCCAAGCCTCCTTCGGCTCCACCCAGCCCTCGATATAGGGCTTTACCGCGCCGGCGGCCTTGGGGGGGCATACCGCCACGACGTCGATGGTCTCCGCGTACTCCACGCTCTCCACCTTGGCCTCCCGGTACAGCATGTCCAGCAGGCTGCCCTTGTCATAGGGCAGGTGCAGCGTCACCCGCCGGGACCCCTTGTCCAGGGTCTTGTCGATGGCGGCCAGCAGGTCCGCCAGGCCCTCGCCGGTTTTGGCGGAGATGTTCACCTCACCTTCCCCGTGGGGCCGCACGTCTCCCCAGAAGAGGTCCGACTTGTTGTAGACCCGCAGGCAGGGGGTGGCCTCCGCCCCCAGCTCCTGGATGAGGCTGTCCACGATCTGGGCCTGCTCCTGCCAGAGGGGGTTGGAGATGTCGATAACGTGGAGGAGGAGGTCGGCGTACTCCAGCTCCTCCAGGGTGGCCTTGAAGGCGTCCACCAGCTGGTGGGGCAGCTTGCGGATAAAGCCAACGGTGTCGCTGATGACTACGTCCAGAGTATCGCTGACGGTGAGGAGGCGGCTGGTGGTGTCCAGGGTATCGAATAGGCGGTTGTTCGCGGGGATATTGGCCCCGGTGAGGGCGTTGAGGAGGGTGGATTTCCCGGCGTTGGTGTAGCCCACGATGGCCACCACGGGCACCTCGTTTTTCTCCCGCCGCTCCCGCTGGGTGGCCCGCACCCGGCGCACGTCCTTCAGCTCCTCCTCCAGCTTGGCGA
>CATIYU010000119.1 GCA_949739085.1 uncultured Eubacteriales bacterium
CATGACCACGGAGTGCTCCTGGAGGGAGTGGCCCACGCCGGGAATGTAGGCGGTGACCTCATAGCCGTTGGTCAGGCGCACACGGGCGATCTTCCGCAGAGCGGAGTTGGGCTTCTTGGGGGTGGCGGTACGCACCGCAGTGCATACGCCCCGCTTCTGCGGGCTGGGCAGGTCGGTCTCCTTGTTCTTCAGGGTGTTGAGGCCGTACTGCATAGCGGGGCTCTTGGACTTGTCGGTGGCCTGCTGCCGGCCCTTGCGAACCAGCTGGTTGAAAGTAGGCATAGTTTTCTCCTTTCTTGGAAGATGTGGGAGCGGAACGCTCCAATTTATTTTTTACAGGATAGCAAAAAAATATCCTGAAAAAATACATAAATTTATAATTTTTCCAGCGCCGCGACTACGGCGGCACCCACTTGGATTCCGGCTGCTTGTCCAAGTTCCGCCATGGTGTATTGGGTGGAGCAGGGAATGCCCTCCTGGCGGCACAACTCCTCCAGGGGCGCTGTCAGGGCTGGATCGGCGTCATAGGCGAGGAATACTTCTTTGGCCTGGCCGGAGCGGATGGCACGGCTGGACTGTTTTACCCCCGTCACCTTTTCCCGCGCCCGCAGCTGCTTTAGCAAAGTCATTCCTCCCAGTTTTTGACACGCTGAATTTCGTGGTTCAATCCACGCAAGGATGTATTATAGCACAACTGGAAAGTTCCGTCAAGTACTTATTTAGACAGCCTCTTTTCAGGAAAGTGTTGCCGGGATATAACTTCAGCGATTTGTATAAAAACAAATTGATATAACAGGAGTTTTATGTTATAATCAGCTCAACAAGCCGGAATTTGACAAGGAATAATCTATATGAGAAGGCAGTTAAAAGGCATTGCATTGCTTTTGGTTAGTATACTTTTGATGATTGGATATGGCGGCAAACCGTTTTATGATTTGAGTTTTAGATGGTCTGCGGTATTTACAATTGTGGAGATGTGGGTGTTGTGACGGCTTTTATGCCTGATAAAAATGATTAACAAATCCAGTTTATTAGGCAGTCATCCACTATTGAACGGCTACCCACTTTGGATATTTTAACGAAAGGTTTGGTGAAATCTCTTTCAGCAACGCCAATCTGAAAAGGGAGTTCAGACAATCAGCACTATTTGTCAGCGTTAATGGTAGATTTTTTATAGATACTTCCTGATCGCCATAAATAGGCTTTATGGCTGTACTACTGCTCCAACGGCAAAGAGAGTGAAAGCAGAGGTCTGCTTTCACTCCCTTTTACTTTTCTGCGCTTTACTTGCCCCCATCCGCCAAGGCCGCAGTCAGCGCCTTAGACAGCTGATCCGGGCAGCTGGTGGGCTTCCCGCCGCACTGGATGCCCTGGAGTTTGTCAATGGCCTCCGTAGCGGGCATTCCCTTCACCAGGGAGCAGATGCCCTTCAGGTTGCCATTGCAGCCTCCGGTAAAAGCTACGGACTGGATCACGCCCTCCTCCAGCTCCAAGTCAATCTGCGTAGAGCAGGTACCGCTGGTCCGATACGTATATGTCATAATTCATATCTCCTCATTTCATGTGATTTCCGCCGGTGATGGCAGTACTAAAGTTATAGTATAGCAGATATTTCTGCCGGTTGCAAGCCCCTCCGGCAGCTACAGCAGGAATTTCAGCCGCTGGCAGAGATTTCTCACCTCCACCCGCTCCGCGCCGGAGCCGTACTCGCCGTCCAGCGTCCAGGGGAACGCCTCCGGGGTGTCCACCGTGATATCCCCGGCGTGGCGGAAGATCACCCCTCCCCCTGTAAAGTCCTGGAGCACCAGACTGCGGATGAGGGCTTGCAGCTCAGCGGCATTGGTCGGGTTGGGGACCAGCAGCAGCTCAAAGAGTCCGTCGTCCAGGACCACCTGCTCCGGCTGGAGCTTCATGAGCCCGCCCACAGAGGTGGCGTTGGTGACCGCGCCAAAGAGGAAATTGCTGTCAAAGACTTCGTCCCCGGCGGTTACTGTGGCCCGGTAGGGCCGCAGGGTAGAGAGGTCCTTCACTCCCTCCAGCAGATAGGCCAGATGGCCTAAGTCGTTTTTTACAGACTGCGGCGCACTGTAAGAGGCCCTGGTGAAAGCCCCAAAGGAGGCCACGTAGACAAAGGGCCTGCCGTTGAAGGAGCCCACATCCAGCAGGCGGCCCTCGCTGGCGGTAATGCGCCGGGCAGCCTCCAGAGGATCGCTCGGGATGCCCAGGCTGGCGGCAAAATCGTTGGTGCTGCCCCCGGGGATATAGCCCAGAGGCGGCGGGTTCTCCAGGCGCATTAATCCGCTGACGGTCTCGTTGAGGGTACCGTCCCCGCCGCAGCAGACAACGCGGTCAAAACGGCCCCCTTCCTCCTCCGCCAGCTCCGCAGCGTGGCCCTGACAGCGTGTCTGGCGCACAGAGACTAAATAGCCCTCCTCGCTGAAGTGGGCCGCCGCATCAAAGAGGGGCGCGGAGGAGCGGGTGCGCCCCGCCCGGGGATTCACGATAAAAAGAAGGGTTTTTGCCATTTCAGCCTGCTCCCTTTCGGTTAAAAAATGAAAAACATGTTAAAGTTTATTTTTGAATAGTATAACATAGATGGGAACATATTGCAATCTCGGAAAAAATCGTATATGATAGGATTCAGAAATTTCATGTCGAGGAGGCGTTCACGCGCGATGAAAAAGGACAACCACTATTTCGCCTGGGGGCTGACCGCCGTGGGAGTGGTCTGCGCTATACTGCTCTTCTATGACCTGGTCTTCCGCAGCAGTATCGTGCTGACGTACCTGAAAATTCTGGCGGATATCCTGGCTCCAGTGCTCTACGGGTTCGCCATGGCCTATCTGCTTGCGCCGGTGGTCAACTGGTTCGAGCGGGCGTTTTTCCGCCGGAGAGGTAAAAAGACGCTCCATAAGGGCCTGCGGGCCCTGTCCATCACGCTGACATGGCTGGTAGTGCTGGCTATGCTGTACGCCATTGTCAGCATCCTGGTGCCGGAGCTGTATAAGAGCGTCATGCAGCTGGCTGCCAACGCCAAGGGCTACTACTACACGGTCTATAACTGGGTGCGCCACCTGTGGGAAAATAACCCAGAAATCAGCCGCTGGGCGGAGGAAATGGTGTCCCGCTACTATACCGAGGCCCTAGCCTGGGTTAACAACAACCTGGTGCCCCAGCTCCAGGTGGCGGTGCAGGCGGTCACCGGCGGCGTAGTGGGCGTGCTGGTGTTCTTCAAGAACCTGCTGCTGGGCGTGGTGGTGTCCGTCTACCTGCTGGCGGGGAAGGAATCCTTTGGCGCGGGGGCCTGCAAGCTGTGCTACACCCTGCTGCCCGAGGACTGGCCTGCCCGGGTGGTCCGGGGTGCAAAAGAGGTGGACCGCATTTTCAGCGGTTTCGTCCGGGGCAAGCTGCTGGACTCCCTCATCATCGGCATCCTCTGCTTCTTCTTCTCCAGTCTTTTCCAGTTCCCCTACGCCCCCCTGGTCAGCGTGGTGGTGGGCGTTACCAACGTCATCCCCTTCTTTGGTCCTTTCCTGGGGGCCATTCCCAGCGCCTTCCTCATCCTTCTGGACAGCCCCATCAAGTGCCTGTACTTCATCCTCTTCATCCTGGCTCTCCAGCAGTTCGACGGCAACATCCTGGGGCCC